>MNIY01000055.1 GCA_001919995.1 Ktedonobacter sp. 13_1_20CM_4_53_11 | reverse complement strand
TCAATGCTCGTCACGGCAAACAGGTCATCTTCACGCGGAATACAACTGAGAGCATCAACCTGGTGGCCATCAGTTGGGGCGGTGCAAACATTGCCAAAGGTGATCTGATCGTGCTAACAGAGATGGAGCACCACAGCAATCTCGTTCCCTGGCAACTGCTCGCCCAACGCACCGGCGCGCGACTAGAGTTTGTACCGGTCACCGACGATGGCCTCCTACGGCTCGATATTTATGAAGAGCTACTGCGGCAACACCCGAAGCTGGTAGCCTTCGCCCACGTGTCCAACGTGCTGGGCACCATCAATCCAGCCCAGGAAATGATCGCGCAGGCCCATGCAGTGGGAGCGACCGTCCTGCTTGACGCGGCACAGAGCGTTCCCCACCTGCCGGTGGATGTCCAGGCGCTCGATATCGATTTTCTCTGTTTCAGCTCCCACAAGATGCTCGGTCCAACAGGCATCGGTGTCCTCTATGGGAAGCGCGACCTGTTGGAAGCAATGCCCCCCTTTATGGGCGGAGGCGATATGATTCGCACCGTTGGCTTGCGACAATCCACCTGGAATGATCTACCCTGGAAATTTGAAGCAGGTACACCCGCCATCGCAGAAGCAATTGGGCTTGGGGCAGCGGTCGACTATCTCAAGGCGTTGGGCATGGAGAACGTTCTCCAGCATGAGCAAGAACTTACTCACTATGCCATGGAGCAGCTACAGTCCGTACCAGGGCTGACCATCTATGGACCAGAAGCTGCCAGGCGCGGCGGCGTAATCTCCTTTACATTGGGAGATATTCACCCACATGATCTCGCTTCCATTCTCGACCAGCAAGTGGGGGTAGCAGTGCGTGCCGGTCACCACTGCGCGCAGCCGCTAATGGAGCGTTTTGGCCTATCTGCAACCGCACGAGCCAGCTTTTACGTCTATACTATAAAAGAAGAAATCGATATACTGGTACAGGGCCTACAGCAAGCCATCCAGATCTTTAGCCTGTAGGAGAAACCGAGCCAAAAAGGGATTAGCCCATGTCAATGGATTATCGTGATTACATTCTGGATCACTATCGCAACCCGCGCAACTACGGGAAACTAGCAAATGCCAACGCGCACGCGGAAGATTCCAACCCTTTGTGTGGAGACCAGCTTGGCATCGACCTCGTGATCGAGGGAGACCGTGTTGCCGAGGTGCGCTTCAAGGGACGTGGCTGTGCCATCAGCCAGGCTTCAGCCTCTATGCTTTCAGAGATGATCGAGGGCAAACCAGTAGAGGAGGTAGCCCAGCTTGGCAAAGACGATATCCTGGATGCGCTGGGCATCCCCATCAGTCCGGCACGCACAAAGTGCGCTTTCCTCTGCTTGCGTGTGCTGCACCGCAGTCTCGCCCTTGCGGGCATTGAGAAACCACACGACAACGACGATGACAATGATGACTGATTTTATTAAAGTAGCGAAGGTTGATGAATTAGAAGAAGGAGCGCTGTTGGCTGTAGAGGTTGATGGCGAACCCATTTGCCTGGCACGAGTGAATGGTGATGTGTGTGCCTTTACCGATAACTGCACCCATATCAGCGGCCCGCTGAACGAGGGTGAACTGGACGGCGATATTCTGACCTGCCCCTGGCACGGTGCCCAGTTTAATGTGCGCACTGGCAAAGTAGTTCGCGGCCCGGCCCGCCAGGATATCCTGACGTATCCCGTCAAAGTGGAGGACGATGTCATCCTGGTAAGCCTGCCAGATTAAACAACAGCTCCCTTTGCTGCTTAAAGTCAGGAATCAGAAAAACATACCCATTGGGTTAACTACTTGCTATTTGGAACATATTTCCCTAAAATGGCACAAGAAGAAATGTCCATGTTAGAGGAGAGCAAAAACAGATGGAAGGTAGATCCCATCTACTGATTGGGTTGACCGCGGGAGTTATTCTTGACAGTGTGGTACACTTAACGGGTAGCCCATTGCTGGGCGCGACAGGTATTACCCTCGGGCTGATCGTCAATAAAGCTATCTATTACACAATGGTCGGTTTCGGCGCGTTGCTGCCGGATATAGACAATGCGCGCAGCACGCTTGGGCATAAACTGGGCTGGGTGAGCAAAGAGATACAGCATCTTGCCGGTCATCGCACACTGTTTCACAGCCTCCTGGGCCTGGCAATTGGATCGCTCATGGCGCTAGGCCTGGAACAATTAATAACCTATTTACTGGCTCAACGAGGATATACGCTGCCGGCACAATTTATAAGCGCCTCGCATTTAGTCTTTTTCGCGGTCTTATTTGGTTGTATCATGCATATCGCGGCCGATGCGATGACAGAAGGCGGGGTACCGCTCCTCTGGCCAAATCGTAAACGCTTCGGGTTCCCGCCGAATCCGCACTGGCGCTTTCGCACAGGTACCTGGCCAGAGTTCGTGATTGTGTGGTCGTTCATGATCCTCGTCGGCGTAGGTATCTATATGTCGATTATTGTAGTGTAAATGATCTCCATCCTGCAGCAGTGGCAGAGTGGCCCGGTTCAAGGTTGACCGCAAGGGTCAACCCTACTATACACGGCGTGATGCTGCGCATCGGACGCATGGGTGATGGGGGGGCGTATATAGGGGATCGGGCGCGGGCCGCTTAGTCTGAAGGATGGAGAACCAGTTTAAGAGATATTGAATTAGTTTTAGATGATAAAGTCATTTGATGCGCGTAGACAGCAACAGGCGGCCTGGTGGCTTTTGTTCATTGCCATACTGATATATGCTATTGTAATGAGCGTGGAGTCAATGCTGCGCTACGACACATTTAAGGCAACCGCCTTCGACCTTGGTAATATGGACCAGGTGCTCTGGAATACTATTCATGGTCGCTGGTTTCAATTCACGAACCAGGCCGTGGATTGGTATGGGCCGCCAACACGCCTTGCTCTGCATTTTGAACCTATTCTCCTGCTACTCTCATTACTCTACGCCTTCGGTGCAAACCCACACTTACTGCTAATCTCTCAGACGCTGGCACTTGCTTCGGGTGCCCTGCCAGTGTTTTTGCTGACGCGCAAATACATTCCAGAGTGGCCTCTGCTTGCTCCGCTGATGGCCGCGGTTTATCTCATTTCGCCGGCCCTGCTTGGTCTCAACATCTTTGACTTTCATCCCATCAGCTTTGCCACGCCTCTTTTGCTGTATGCCATCCTGGCGTTGACCTACAAGCGCTATGGCTGGTTTATTCTGGCCTGCATCCTGGCAGCCTCGTGCAAAGAAGATATTCCTTTTTCCCTTGCGATCCTGGGCCTTTTCCTGATCTGGAAGTACAAGCTTCCGAGGCTGGGTATCGCACTGACGATTGGTAGCCTCGTATGGAGCTCTATCGCCTTTGGTATCATTATCCCGCATTTCTACCCAGGCACCCAGCACAACAATTTCTGGTATCGCTATGAAGTCCTGGGCAGTTCGCCCGGCGAGGCAATTGGCAATCTTATCCTCCATCCCTGGCTACTCTTTACCACGTTCATCACGTTTGACCGCCTTTACTATCTGGCCAGCCTCTTCCGCAGCACGGGTTTTCTCTGTCTGCTGGCCCCTGAGTGGCTTCTCCTCGCATTACCCACCCTGGCCGAAAACCTTCTCAGTACCGATTCTTTAACCTTCAGCGGGGTGTATCAATACAATGCCGCCATTATCCCTTTCGTGATGATCGCGGCAATTCATGGCACTAGACGCCTTATCACCTGCTGGCAAGATTGGCGTGGAGAACACAGCGAAAGTGAGGCGTGGGATCTCCAGAAGAGCGCCAGCATGAAACGCCCCGCTCTTTCAACTGTGGCTACGCAAGCGAAGGATGGGGCAACGACTCTCGTATGGAGGCAATCCATCGCACTCCCCCTTACGAGCATATACCAACACTCCACTACCACCCTCAACGCCTGGATTACTGCATCTATAAGCTTTATGAAGCGGATACTCGACCGGGTACAGAAATCACCGGCCTCTATGCGTGTATCCGCAATCACACAGGCTCGTTGGACCTCACTAGCATGCGTCTTTTCTCGCAAGTGGCAACAATTTAGTGAGAGAATGGAACCCCTGGCCAGGGCAATCCCGCTCCTGCGCCTCCAATGGATCACACTTGTCTGGGTGATAGCAATGGCGGCACTGAATCTCGCGGTCATTTCACCTATCCTCGGCAATTTCTGGGCCGACCATATTCCTGGTACTCGCGAACAGAATATTCAAAGGCTCCTATCAATGATACCAGCCGATGCCTCCATCTCAGCCGGCAGCAACCTCAACCCGCACGTAAGTGAACGACAGCACCTGGCAGTATTTCCCTCCCTCAGCGATTCCAATGCTGATACTCCTGACATCGTCCAATATATTATTGTCGATCTCAACGCGGTTTTCCCCGAGGATAGAGTGT
Source organism: Ktedonobacter sp. 13_1_20CM_4_53_11 (assembly GCA_001919995.1). Next base: position 8,651 of record MNIY01000055.1, on the reverse strand, counting down.
CGACGGACAACGAGATCAACCATTTACTGCTCTCCGGTCAATATAAAGAACTTGCCCGCACTGAAGGGGTCGTGCTACTGGCCCGAAACTCGACGTAGCGCAACAGAAGTAAATCATGTTATAATCGATGTGAGATACTAAAAACACCAGGACGGTGTTTTAATCTATCAGGACTTGGAGGTGACCAGGATGCGCAACAATCCGTTTCCAAACGATCCTATTAATATTCAATCGACTGATATCATTCCTCCGCTGCCGGACTTACCACCAAAGCCGGTTCAGCAGGCGCCACAACCTGTCGCCGAAAATACTTCCTATACTGAAAAAGCAGACGAGGGAGAAAATATACTGTTACAGCCAGAGCTTCCTGGTACAACGCTGGCGTATGTTTTTGGCAAAGTCAACGATTTTCTGCAGTGGTTTGTTATTGTCCTTGAGATTGCGTTGTTCCTGCGCTTCCTCTTCAAGCTTATTGGTGCATCCCCGGAAAACATTTTCGCGAGTTTTCTCTACGCTTTGACTACTGTCATACTCCTTCCTTTCAGCAATCTTGTAACCAATCCGTCTCTTCATGCAGACCAGGCTTTTGAATGGACAACGTTGATAGCCATGGGTATCTACGCGCTTATCTTCTGGCTCATAAGGAGGCTGGTTCGTATCTCCATTACTCCTCCTAAGCCAGAGGAATAGATGCCGACCGAAAGGAGTTTTGCTTTAACTAGAGCCACCTCCTACAGTACCCTGCTCACGACAGCGGCAGCGGGTGAGGCACAACGTGGACTGGTACACAGTGTTTTCAAAGCTGCCGCTAACATTGTCTTTCCAGGTGGGCTGATCCTCTCACTCAATGCCTGCGGTTCTCCGCGCATGCCTAATGGCATAGAACTCTCCACTGCTCCTGGAACATTCCCTTTCACCGTGTTGCGTCCGGGACTACCAGTGCTCTTTGGAGCGCAGCGCGTTGTCATCGAGGCGGCCCCTTGTTCGCTGGATCTTTCCCACTGCACACAGTGGGATCCTTATATTGCCAGGCCAGAGCGATTGGATAGGGATATTGTGCGGAAGAACAGGGAATGGATGACAAGCTTTCTTTCGAGCAATTCCTCATCTGTAAGACACCATCAAGCGTGGTCAATGCAACTATACTCTCTCTTCGCAGATGCACTGCAGGAAAGTACACGGCACACTTCCCTTGAGAACGAGATAGAGGTACTCCCTATGGCACACTCCCTCTGTGGCCGTGGAGCCGGTTTAACTCCAGCAGGTGATGATATTCTGGCAGGATGGATGGCTGCCAACTGGCTACTCTATGGGCCTTTGCCGCGCCTTCTCGCAGCATACCAGGATATCATCGACGTTGCCAGGCAACAAACGCACCTGCTTAGCCAGTGTTGGTTAAGCTACGTGGCTGAAGGGCATGTGGCACAACCCATCCAGGTTTTGCTGGAAGCCATCACCAGCAATAATGAGACAAAGCTCACAACAGCCACCCAGGCGGTATTAGCCATGGGCGCAACATCGGGTCACGACTTGCTACAAGGCATCTTACTCGGTCTGAAAGGCTTTTGAGCCAAAACTTTCAACGGTTCAAAATATTGCCTTTGCTGCTGACACAATTAGAGTCCTTCTAGCCAAAAAGTAAGGTCACAAATCATTATTACCAGCACTATGCTATAGTATTTCCTGACATAAAGTAGCTCTATGGTCAGAAGATTGAATGCCTGTTTGTCGCGACAAGGGACGAATGAACGAACAGATGCGCATACGACTCACAATTCTCCTCCTCACAATCCTGGTGCTCGTTGGACTCTCCGGAGGTTACGTTGTGGGAGGGACACAATCTTACTCACGCTACCAGCATAGTAGTTTTGCTAACCAGGAACACTGCGGTGATCAGCCACCGGTACATGTCTGCGTCCGCGCACCATCAGCGATATTCAGTGCCTATTATCCTGCTTATGTCGCCAGCCAGTCCTCCCTTTTCACTATCGAGTATAGCAGCAGCAGCCCTATAACGTTGGTGGTAAGCATGAGCATCGTAGGATTGAGCCAGGTGCAGGTACAGACTATCAACGCGATCACCACGCTCCAGTCAGCCAACATTTTACCTCCATTGATCCCCCAGAATTTTCGTAAACTGACATTCGAGGATCATACTTCGTTGCGAGTGCAGGTAACAGATAATAGTAAACATCTTTACTATCTCAATGAGATTCCGCTGGTGTTGCATTCGCGCTGGTTGATGCAGTGGACCAGCGCGAATCGTTTGAAAATTGCCGCATGGGTGACTCCGAATGACCCGGCCATTGGAGCATTGATACTCAAAGCCGCGGAGCACCTGCCATTGGAGCCACCATCCGTCCCAGCTGCCATGGTGGGCTATAGCAAAGCCAGTGCGAAGCAGGTCATTGCACAGGTTGATGCCATTTACGATGCACTGCGCGTTGATTACAAAATACGTTATCTCCAGGAAAGTGTGCCTTATAGCGGTCCTGGAAATGACGGCGTAGCAACCCAGAATATCAAGTTGCCTGCCGAGGTATTACAACAGCGCAGGGGGATGTGTATCGAACTGGCCCTTTTACTGGCATCAGCGGTAGAGCATATTGGATTACATGCCGAGATTGTTATTATTCCAGGGCACGCGTTTCTCGGCGTCGCTGTGACGCCAGATGATAAGCACTTTGAGTACTGGGATGCCGTACAGGTCAATAACAATGTGGTAGGCGACTCTGCCAACGTAGCGACGGATGAGGTCTACGCCTTGAATGCGCGGCAGCACTCTATAGTAGATACCATTTTAATTAGTGATGCGCGCAATGCGAACATTGACGCTATGCTTTGATGAGAAGAGAGGTATACGACGACGAGCAGCGTAGATTTCCCAACCTGGTTTAGCGTTGGATGTTATAGTGGATTAGCATGCTGCATGTTCGCTATCGCCGTCAACGCACTATACACCTCTCTGGGTAGACGCGGGTCGACCCGCCAGCTTGCTGGCGCCATCGTCACCTGTGTTATTTCAGCATTGTTGCTGCTACCTGCTCTCGTCTGGTTCAACATACGCTTCACTGTGGTACAGGCTGCGCTTTCAACCGCAGAAGTAGAGGTCGCTCTCGCCTACGTGGCTCTGTGTGGCTGGTTGCTGCCGCTTGGTGTGACCGCCACTTACTGTCTCTTTACTCAGCCGCGTATCTCGACGACAGCGGTACGCATCCCCCGGCAAAATCGCACTACTCGCGCCAATACTACTAGCGGCTTTCATCCTCCAAGGCGCCAACCCGGCGTAGTCCCACCCTACGTCTTTCGAGAGAATATTCCCTGGGGCTGGCTCGAATTTCGCGGTGGGCGTTTTCAGGGGCAGCGATTAGCATTGGAGCGCATCATCATCACCATCGGACGAGGGGAGGATAACGATATCTGGCTGGATGACGACCTGGCTTCACGGTATCATGCGGAACTGGCCTGGGATAATGGAGATGTGTATATTACTGATTGTGATAGCCTGAATGGTGTCTTGCTCAATGGCAGGCGAATACGCGGTTCTTCACATATCGAAGCGGGTGAATTGCTAGAGATTGGTTCGCAGCGCTTTCTCTTTGAAAAAGCTACACAGCCCGGCACACCTAGGGAACAAGATGATCCTCTCGTGCGCCATGTCTGGCATTCCACTGCGGAATTGTATTCGGAAAGCGATCATTTACCGATGACACAGCCCCTGGAAGATAGTGCATCACTTGAAACGAGCGATCACAGTGAACAATCTCCTACTGCTGCTGTGACGGTGGATAACCCGGTCGAGTTGCAAGACACAGCGGAGATCCACCCGGTCTCGTCATTGCCCCAGTCCCCCGAGATGAACGGATTGCTTGTCATTTGTGACGGTGAGATGGGAGGACAGAGCTTTATGCTGGATCGCCCGGTTCTAACCATTGGGCGTGGCTCCGAATGCGATGTCGCCATCAATGATGCTTCGATTTCGCGCCGACACGCCCAGGTCTCGCGCCAGGCCAATGGACATTATGTACAAGACCTTGCCAGTCGTAATGGCAGCAAGGTCAACAATGATCCATTGCTCGCCCCCAAACTCCTCCAACATGGTGACATCGTTTGCCTTGGCAGTGTGCGTCTTGAATATATTCTCTCTTTACAAGAAGACGCCGGTATCCCGTTGTCCTCGCCGACAATACCTCCCCTGCTGGTGCGCTCTAACAATAACAGCCCTGCTCCGTTGCGCCTACCAAGCAGGCCAAAAAACGAGTAAATCTTACCATTCTACAGAAGCATTTTCCAGTGGACGTTTTGCTAAAATCGGTCTGCCATGACCAGGGAAGAGATAGTTGACATCGAGGCTGCGCAGCGTCCCCAATGTCTCTTCAAGCTGGCGGCGATTCGCTACTCCCCGTAACAGCGGCGCCCCGCCCTCTATCGTAATGACCGTATCTCCACACAGAAGTTCGTAACTGAAAGGGTTATAGAGGCAAATACTGTCGAGGGTATGGCCAGGGCTGGCAATAACGCGCCAATCGGGGTGATAGGGCAAACCCGCAACGTCCTCTAGCCACATATCGATCATCTTCATCTGGCTGGCATAATGAGGTGGAAAAAGATCCATGTGCTGGATCGTTGCTGGCAGCGTCTTCTGTCTCAAGACCTCCCCGGCGCGGTGCGCTATTCCTGGAATACCCTGCTTCCCCTGAGTTTCTGCACCGGCAAGTTGTCGCGCAGTAGCAGAGGCGGCTACAGGAGCATTGCATGCACAGCTCAAAAATTCTACTCCCGCAGTATGATCCGAGTGGAGGTGCGTCAATACAATAAGATCGATCTCAGTAGGAGTACGATGAAGAAATTTCTGGAGATAGTTCAACGTCAAACGAACATTGAGTTCAGAGCCAGGATCAACGATGACCAGGCGTTCCCCATTGATGAGATAGGTATTGGCTATAGAAAAACGATCAGTGATCGTGTGTACCTGGCGTAACTGCTGCTCAGGGTGTGGATAGGGTAGCAAAACCTGTCCTCCCTCTGGTATCATGCAAGACTGCAATGTTCATATCTATATGATACAATGAGTTCGTGGTTTGGGTGCAGAATCCCATTAAGGTAATGAACGTCTAGGCCCCGGTCTCGTTCCGCCATCGGTATCTTGGAAGTGTAACTACCTGGCAGCCACCGTCAGCTATATTCCTCTGTTAGCGGCTTTAACAAGTAAATATACTGCTCGATCAAACCTTCTCCATTCATAGCAAGTTAGTTGTAGGCGGAACGAACACAACAAGCAAAGAAGGGGAAATATTACCCATGATGTCCAATGAGGGATACCAGGATCGTATCCTCACGTGTCGAGACTGTGGTCAAGACTTCATTTTTAGCTCTGGAGAACAAGAATTCTATGCCAGCCGCGGACTAACAAACACTCCTGGCCGTTGCCCTAGCTGTCGTGCTGCGCGTCGAGGCAGGCAGTCATCGACATCCCACGCCTCATCTTACACTCCTCGCAACAGTGGCGAACATTATGAGACCACCTGCGCGACCTGTGGACGTCCAACCTCTGTACCATTTATTCCTCGTGAAGACCGTCCCGTGTATTGCAACGATTGTTTCCACGCTCAACGAGCCTCCCGTGGATCACGAAGCAGCTATGGCGGTAGCAGCTATAGTGGGGGACAGGGTAACCGTGATCGGCGCGACCGGCGCGACCACCGTCACTCAGATTGGTAGCAGTTAACAGAGTATATTCCAAATAACCTGACAAACGGACCTGGCACCCAAAAAGCGTCAGGTCCGTTATTGGGTTGCAGGACTATTCGCATTGCTGACTGCGTGTTGTGCAATGTTCTTATCTGGTCGTTGAGCCCGTTGGAAAATCGTAAGCTGACATAGGTGATAAACGGTAGAGGTATAAAATAAGGTTTGGAGCGGTTTTGAAAGAGATGATGGGAAATGGCCTTGCAGTATGGTATACTAGTTTTTAATCGAGTAGATACCCTCGCCATGGAGGTTTTTATTTTATGACGCGGCTTCAAGCAGGTCAGTGGCCCCATTACACGTACATCGTTCCACACATCTATACAAAGGCAAAGGTACGCCTTATTGGTTTGGGGAACTACGCACCAACAGGAACTATCACCAACGAATATTTTGCCTATATCTCCACTCGTCTGGGAGATCCTCGCAGTGCAGATGACCTGGAACGTGTAACAGGCCTGAGTACACGTCACGTTCGTGCCAGCACCCTGGAACTGTGTCGCAAGATGGCCGGTGCAGATGCGCCGGGGCTGATCGATGGGCCAGATGCGCCACAGGATGAGTCACTTGTCGATATGGCCGTGATTGCTGCCCAACGTGCCCTTGCCAGCGCAGGCCGTGATGCCTCCGAAATCGATACAGTGATTGGGGCATCTTCCTCCGACAACGATGCCTTCCCTACTGTTGCCGGGCTTGTTCAAATGCGTCTTGGGTTGGGACCTATCCGCTCAACGATGCTCAAAGGGGCCTGCGCCTGCCAGACAGAGGCATTTCAGATGTGTGCCGAAGTGTTAGCCGCCAGTTCGGCAAAACTGGTGCTGATGGTCACAGCCGAAGGGCTCCTCCCGAACATTATGAACGTCCTTGACTGGAAAACGAGCTCTCTCTTTGGTGAAGGAGCATCAGCTTTTCTGCTGGAACCTGGTGATGAAGATACCTTCGTCATCAACGGTTCCGATGCGCACCAGGGTCCCTCCCTCTACTACCAGACACCCTTGCGGAAAGATGTCATCGAAATGGCAGAAGTTGATATGAAGATGCAAACGCTTTTCAAGGAAGGCAAGGGGAAAGAACTCAACAAGGTGCTCATGCAATACATGGTTGGCTACACCAAAATGAACGGCAAAGAGGTCTTCCGCGAGGCTCCACGCGCTATGGCGGAGTCGGTCGATGTCTTGTGTCGTCACGCCAGGTTGAGTCCCGATGAACTGGCCCACATTGTGCCACACCAGGCCAATTCACGCATTACACGTCGTATGGGCGAATTGTTGATCAACGACTACGGTTGGCCCGAGTCTACCATGGGTAAGCTGGCTGATAATTTCCGCTACTACGGCAATCTCTCCAATGCCAGTATCGCCACATCCATGGTCGAACTACTGCGACAGGATCAACTTCACGAGGGCCAATGGATGGCGCTACCAGCTGTTGGCGGCGGTATGAATTACGGCTGCTGGCTGTTACCTTTCCATGAGATGAAGCACCCGGAGGCTATCTTAAGTCCTTTGTAACTCTTCTGACTCCTCACTATCTGCAGCAGTGAGGAGCCAAGAAACCCTTGATATCAGATCAGACCACGCTCATAGGTATAGAAGATCTTATTGTCCCACTCGTATCCTGCCCCTACAAAGGCATCACGTACCATTATCAGGTCGGGAACATAGGCATTGATGCTCTCTATGCCAATGTCTGTCAACTGTCTGCGCAGCGCATAGGCGATCAAGATGATTGATTCGGTTGTGCCATCGATGTAGCCAATGGAAAGTTGGGAGCCATATCGGCCCTCTTGAGGCTCAGCTATTGCCAGCCCGTCCAGGCGATTCCAGCGGCGCAAGATGTAAACCTGTTGCGCGCGCAGTTTAGCTTCCAGTAAATCGCCGGTGATTCTGTAAGCGGTGAAACGGTGATAATACAACCCACCAATGGCTGGAAAAATATTCGAAGTATTAAGGTAGTTAATAATATCATCAATATCTGCCTGGGTAGCTAGTTGTGGCGTGTCCAGACCATATTGACGTTTCTCTGGAACCGTCTCTGCTTTGGCTCGGAATAGCGCGAAGGAGCCGATTTTTCGGAAAAACCCTCGTTCGATAAGCGAGATGGCAATAGTATTGGCGGACTCGGTGATAAGCCGAACATTTGTCGCTCCCCGCCTCATTGCCTCCGCCAGCATAACGTCATCGAGAGCCTTTGCAAGGCCATGCTGTCGATAGGCTGGGTCAACACGCATCCCTTCAAGCCACGCATCCGTCTCGTTAAGCATCTGTAGATGGGATACGGCTACAGATTTACCATCTATCGTCGCGACAAACAAGATTCCTTTTGAATCGTGCAGCCACTCGTCCCAAACGTACTCGATATAGTCTCCCCACTCCCAGGTTTGTTCGCAAAACGCGAGCACTGCCTCGCGATCCTCTGGCCGGGCGGGACGTATTTCTGTCTCAGGCATGATTATCTCCTTCTCTTTGTCCTATAATGAATGTAACGAGAATTATGGTCCTCGTCAATGCCACTATTTTTCTGGTCTTCATACTTCAAATGTAGTTTCTGAACGAAACAGTTTACCCCTCTCTAACGTAATATAACTATTATCTAATGGGATAAGACCAGTTACTCATTCACATAGGAGCCTCTAATGCCGCAGAAACCTGTCCACGAACAAGAGCAAGATGAAGAACCACAATCTGTTCCCCAAACTATTCATGAGAATTCGCAAGAAGTTTTAGAGGGAGCGCAGCAAGAAGTTCAAGCTGCAAAAGCGCCGTGGTACCTTACGCTAAAACGCGGACGGTTATTGCTGGTTCTGTACGCGCTACAACTGGCGCTTTTTGGTATCCTGGCATGGTGGGTACATGCTCATCCTGTTCTGCCGATCGACGTCGCTATAACCCGTGAATTTCAAG
>MNIY01000060.1:798-8807 GCA_001919995.1 Ktedonobacter sp. 13_1_20CM_4_53_11 | reverse complement strand
GAACTGATAGCGCCGACCTGCGCGACGGCTGCGCTCAGCCAGTTCTTTAAAAGGGATATGCTCGCTGCGCAAATATTGCCTGACAAAAATGGCGGTTGATTCGATATCCTGCCGTTCGGTTTCAATGCCGAAGGCATCGTAACCAGCCGCAAGCGCGAGAAAGAGAGTGGTACCACCGCCGGCAAGGGGATCAAGTATCCTGAGCCGTTCGGTACATTGCGCGGCATAGTCACCGGCGAACAGGGCTATGTTGAGCATTACATGCGTAAAGATTTCATTGGTCTTCCCCTTATAACGTCGTATTTCTGCCATCTCCAGGGGCACAAAGGGGGCGAATTGTGGCTCCAGCGGGCGTAGCAGCGACCCCTGCACGTCACCAAGCGCATCGAAGTACTCATAGATCTCGCTGGTTGCTGCCAGGCGCGAGAGGATGGGGATGAGAGCAGGGAGCGTGGGAAAGTGGGGAGAGGTTTCGTCGAGTGTGGCTAACAGGTAGGACTGGCCGGCGAGGGTCGTCGTGGTAACCGCGGTGATGAAGGGGCTCAAGGGGCTGGAGAGCAGTTCAGGGGCAGCCAGTATCTCTGCCATATTGGCGTACTGGGTGCTGCGTTGTGGTGTGATTTTCAGCGCGATTTTCACGGGTCCTGCCTCAGGCCTATTCTTTCTTGCAGTTCGGATGCCACGCTGTAGGGGTCACGTTCGCGGGTGGTGATGTCGTCGACGAGTTTTTGCCATTCGTCCTCGGTGGTTCTGGCTTTGAGCGCGTTGACGACGGCGTGCAATATGAGAGCCTGTACTTCGCTGCGCACCTGGCGCTGGGCCCTGTGGGCCAGCATACCGCTTTTCACGAGGTAGTCGTGGTGCTCCTTGATGGCGTCGGCCACCTGGGTGATACCCTGGTCTTTGATGGCAGCGGTTTTTAAGACGGGGATACGCCAGTAGGGCTGAGATTTATCGTGCAGGCGGCGCATAGGGTCAAGGCTCAAGAGCATGGCCAGTTCCGCGACGGTCTGGTCCGCGCCGGGTTTATCGGCCTTCGTGACCGCAAAAATATCGGCAATCTCCAGGATGCCGGCTTTGATGGCCTGAACGTCGTCACCCATGCCAGGGGCTGAGGTGACGAGGACGGTCTGCGCGGTGCGCATGACTTCGACCTCCGCCTGGCCCGTTCCCACGGTCTCGATGATGATCGGATCGTAGCCTGCGGCGTCCAGGGCGCGTACGACATCACGGGTTGAGGCGGCAAGACCTCCCAGGTTACCCCGACTCGCCATACTGCGAATAAATACTTTCGGGTCGCCCGAGAGCTCCATCATGCGAATACGATCACCGAGGATAGCTCCACCCGTAAAGGGGCTGGTGGGATCGATAGCAATTACACCGACTTTGGCATCGCGACGGCGCAATTCACGGACAAGATGGGTGACAAGGGTACTTTTACCGGCTCCTGGAGCGCCGGTCACACCAACGATATGGGCTTTGCCGGCGTATCGATGCAGCTCGGCCAGATAACGACGGGCCGCGGGTACTTCGTTCTCGATCAGCGTCACCATACGTGCCAGCGCGCGGCGGTCTCCGTTGAGCAGGCGTTCAACAATATTTTCCAAGATGCACCTACACCTCGGTCTTCAGGCGATCGGCCTGTATATTGTTGCGCACGAATTCGATGATCTCATCCGTCGATGTGCCGGGGCCAAAGCAACCCTTGATGCCCATCTCTTTGATGGCGGGAATATCCTCATCGGGCAAGATGCCGCCAGCCGCCACCAGGATATCGTCCACGCCTTCCTTCTTCAAGAGTTCCATTACTTTGGGGAAAAGGGCCATGTGTGCGCCGGAAAGAATGCTCATCAATATTGCATCAACGTCTTCCTGGATGGCCGCTTCGACAATCATCTCAGGAGTTTGACGAATACCTGTATAGATAACTTCCATGCCGGCATCGCGCAGGGCACGAGCGATCACTTTTGCACCTCGATCATGTCCATCTAGACCCGGCTTAGCGACCAATACGCGAATTGGGCGGGTATCAGCCATCGTAGTGACTCCTTCGTCAACACAGTAAAGCGTTATAGAGCGCAGAGAGCGCGCACTCCTGTTCTTCATAGATATCTCGCGCGTTCTTCTTCCATTCTACAACGGAGCCAGGTGGGCTGCAAGCGTGCACCAGCAATTTTGAGCGCGCTATCACCGCTTCTTTTTCGCTCGCTGTAACGAAAGGTACCGGAAGTTGGGCCAGGACGTGCTGCTCGATCTGCGGCTGCACCCACTTATAGGCGGTGTACAGGACATAGACGTAGCGCTGCAACAGGCGTGAATTGAGCAAAGCCAGGAAGAAATAGAGATCATCTACAGGGGCATCCTGCTTGCGCAGGTGCAGGAGATAGAGCGTCTGTAATGCCACGTGACCCTGCAGGTCAAGCACGGCCTGCAAGCGGTCCGTACTTTTGACGGCCAGTAATTTCGGTGAAAGATAGCGTTCAAGAGGCTTCGCGATGGCCTCACGAGCTATCCACCAGCAGCTGTGAGGCGGCCGGAAGGGTCGGATATCTTTCCCGCCGCGGAGGAGGGGAAAGTAAGGTAGCAACGTGGTATCCGAGGGTGACCACGAGGGTTCGACATTAAGAGAATTCGAGGTTTCTTGTTGAATGAGATATGAGCTTTTCCGGCCGAACTCTTCGCCACGGCTAATTGATACAAATTCGTTGAGGGGGGCGAGAGCAGAAGAGGAGGTAGGCGTGCTGGCAAGGTAGGATTGCAAGCGTTCAAGGATTGAACCATGCTCATTGCTCAGGAGGTAGCGCAATTCTGCACACGGCTGGTGCAAGAGAAGAGATTGGGATACGGTGGATGCAGGAGAGGTTAATGGTATTGGCTGGGCATTGGAGGCGGCAGCGGTGATGTGTTTCCATTTTTCACGCTTCCACGCTACCTGATGCTGGCTTCTGGGGGGAGATTTTTGCGCGATGATGACCACGGCACCTACCTGGGCAGTAAAGACATCCGAGAGGTGCCAGAGGTGGTGTATGGTGAACTCTTTGAGCAAACGTGTGCGTTCGCTGGCGGCATTGGTACGGGCCAACAAGGGGTCAGGGAGCACGAGGCCAAGCCAGCCCCCGGAACGAACGATTTGCAGCCCGAGGTTCAAAAACAAGAGGTAGCTATCAGCCTGGCCGCGGCGATGTGCAGTGGGATAGGCGCTGAGGTCGGTGTTCTTGGCCGCAAGGTACGGAGGATTGGCGAGGAACAGATCAACGCAGGGCTCCGGCCACTGGAGAGCAAGACCGTCAGCCTGATGTATGTGCCAGCGCGTCGCGGCAACGGTTATGGGCATTGATGTATCAACACTCCCTACAGAAGGGGTTACGGCGGCACTCAACTGCATTTCGGAAAGGAAACAGGAGACGGGATCAGGATCAAAGCCCCATAGATTGCGCTGGACAAGGGCTGCACACTCTTCCTGAGGCAGGCCGGTACGTGTGACAAAGGAGACGAGGCGGTGAGCCGCGGCGGCTAGAAAGTTGCCGCTACCACAGGCGGGATCAAGGACGCGGGTCGCACGAAGATCACTATCAGGAGTATAGCCACAAGCGTCCAGTATGTGTTCGACCAGCCATGGCGGGGTTGAGAAGTGGCCCCGGCCACGGCGTTCTTGTAACGACAAAGAGGCTTCATACCAGGTGATTTGTTTTTCTAGAATCCCATACACTGGCAAACTATCAAGATCCTTATTTTTGACTCATCATTTCCAGGGCTTCACGAGCGGCTAAACGACCGGCCTCTTTAATGCTCGAAGCCTTCCCGATGCCCATCAAAAAATCGTGCTCGAATACGCCGACCGTGTAGAGGCGATCATTGTTGCGCCCACTCTGCTCTAAAACGCGGTAACGAGGGAGATTGCCCGAACGCCGCAAGACGATCTTCTGCAGTTTCCCCTTGGGATTCGTATCCAATGACTGATGGCTCAATTGTGACACAACGGGTAGGATGATACGCGCCACAAAGTCACGGGCCACCTCTGGCCCCTGGTCGATCTGGATTGCGCCCACCAGCGCTTCCAGGACGTCGGCACACAGCGAATCACGAGAGCGTTCATTGAAGGTACGGAGGTTGTCGATATCGACACGAATGTAGGGGAAGAGGCCAAGCCCCTGTCCGATTATGGCAAGGATGCGGCGGCTGACGACCTCGGATTTGAGCGAGGTCATCTCTCCTTCGGAGGCACCGGGATAGGTACGGTAGATGTACTCGACGACGTGGGCGCCGATAATGGCGTCTCCCAGAAACTCGAGCGTGTCGTACGAGTCTTGTACGGATGTTTCAGGGCAGCAAGAATGATGCGTCACAGCCCGCCGCAACAACGAACGGTCACGAAACTTTACTTGCAACAGCGCTTCTAGCTCGTCGAGCTTCTCTTCATTTACCATATAGGATTATTATAGCTTAAGGAATGTGCAGCGTCGAGGTGCGCTTTGACTCAGCGGTTGCCAGCGAGGTTGTAGAGTTGCACCAGTTCGTCGATGACGACATCAGCCTTGCCGCTGGTAATGCCCTCGGGGACGCATGTTTGCAGGTGGTTTTCCAGGATGAGGGACTCCAGTTTCTCGATGGCCTTGCGCACTGCGTACGTTTGACGCAGGATATCGACGCAATACTTGTCTTCGTCGACCATTTTGCGAATACCTTTGAGGTGCCCCTCGATGTAATTCAGGCGTTTAATGACTTCTTGTTTTTCAGCGCGCATATATGTTCTCCTCTTTACCCCTATCCCAGGGGTATGGGTACATTGTATCTCATTGCGTTTGTTGTTGCAAGAGATACCATAGCTTAATGTTCACTCAGCAACACATATCTGGTATAATACAAGGCGCTTAATAAGGGAGAATTATCTTCAAGAAAGAATATAGATTATGGCAAAACCAAAAACACGAGGAGGATCAGCAGCTAAGCGACGCGAACAGCAACGCCAGCAACGCCAAGACCGCATGAGTAGCGCGCAAAGCCAAACAGCAAAGAGAACAGATCGAAAACGTGCTGCTCCTAAACGTAGTCCCTGGCTCCTCATCGGTGGCACTATTGTCCTGATCGCTGTTATCGTTGGCTTTTTTATCTTCCTTTCGAATCAATCCAATTCGAATTCGAACACGAACGGCCAGAATGGCACCCCTGTCGATACAACAACTCTCCAACGAGTGACCAACGTGAATCCTGCACTTTTGTCTCAGATTGGAACAGGTGGAGTATCCAATCCTTTCAAGTTGCCGCCAGGCTCACCAGCGTTACTTACAGGCCCAAAGGGAAAGCCGGAGGTGTTTTTTTACGGAGCGGAGTGGTGCCCTCTCTGTGCCGCGGAGCGCTGGTCGATCATTGCCGCGTTGAGCCGGTTCGGCACCTTCCATAACTTGAAAGAGATAGCTTCATCTAGCACTGATAGCTATCCGAATACCTCAACCTTTACCTTCTACCAGAGCAGCTACACCAGCTCTTATATCGATTTCGTTCCGGTCGAAAACGGGGACACTCAACGGAATACTTTGCAGACTCCTACAGCAGGTGAGCAGCAAATCCTTACCCAATACAATGTCACTGGATATCCCTTCATGGACATTGGTAATCGGTACCTCATCACAGCTGCGAGCTACGACCCTGCCGTGCTCAGAACCAATCCTAATGATCCCAGTTCAGATCCGCTCACCCAGCAACAGATTGCCAATCAGCTCTCTACTGAGAACACAATTTCAAAGAACGTCCTGGGAGTGGCAAATTACCTGACAGCAGCTATATGCAAGACAACAAACGGACAGCCTGGAAATGTGTGTAATTCAGCTCCAATACCTTCGATTGAGCAATCCCTTAGCAGCACACCAGTTGGTATGAATGGGATGCAGATAGGCCTTGTTCCCAATGGATTTGATGCTCTAGTGCGCCGGCCAGATTGAACTCTCAGTGAATCGTAGGAATCTTCGGAGCCTCGCGTTCGGCCTGCATCTCTGTTTCCGGCTCTGCCTGTTGTAGCTGTACGATGGTGATGAGGAACATAAGGAAAATAACGATATGCAGTCCGGTACACCAGGCACAGATAGTATGCAAACGAACAAGCTCTATATAGACAAGATAGAGAACCGTCAGCATGCCTACCAGTGACCAGGCAAATTGTGCTACAAGTATTTTGCGTCTCATTGAGGACAAACGTAGAGCAGCAAGTGCCAGAACAGCCATGACCGCGCACCAACCAAGCCCCGGTATAGTAATAGGTACTGTTGTACCAGGAATGACGGAATAAGAGCTGGAGAGCACACGCGCACAATCAACCAATCCGCTGGCAGAGCAGATAAGCGGAACATTTTCATAATGGACGGTCGTCAAGTAAATAGCAATGCCTGCTCCCACTAATGAAAGCAGAAGGAGGAGTACTTGCCCCGGGAAGTTTCGTATAACTCTCATCGTTTCCTCTGTCGAATTGCAGGGTGATGCCTTTCTTTGTTGTGGTAAGCATACTGCTGATGGGCATAGGGTGTCAATACGATGATGCAGAGGCAGGAGGGCAAGAGGAATGGTGTTGACTGTCTATTCTACACTATTAACAGGGCCGTTATTGAGTTTCTGAGAGATATCTGGCAGGAGATAGAAAGACAAGAAGTTAGAAAGATTAGTAGTAGAGTTATGTCGCTTAGCAGGCCGCCATCGCCACCGGAAGGGCTTGACACGATAGAGCAACGAAAACCGCGGAAAGCCTGGAGAAGGTATGTACAGGCTCTGATGTTGGTATTGCTTGTGATACCTATTTTCGTGGCATGGCAACTTCTCAATAGCCGATTCAACAGTACCGATCCTACGGTAGCGGGGCGGCCCCTATCGAATCCGCACACGCATCTCCATGTTATCGCGTTGGGTGACAAAGCGGGCACCCTGTATCTCGGGACGCACTATGGGTTATTTACCAGTACGGACGGCGGGAACACCTGGCCAGAGGCTCGCGGAGCGCTGAACAGCATGATGATTATGTCGATCGCCGTCAGCCCCGCGAACCCGAGAGATTTAGCGGTCATCGGGCGACCTACTACGGGCGCTGCCTTCCAAGGAAGCCTGTATTTTAGCGCTGATGGTGGGGCGAACTGGCAAGCGGGGAATGCTCCCGCCGGTTTGTCTCCTTCGGCCTACCTCTTTAGTTTACAGGCAGGGACGGCTAATGGCGGGCAGTTCTATGCCTTCTATGAGTATGCCGGCTGGTACGAGACACGGGATATGGGTGGGCACTGGTATCCTATTACAAGCGGGACGCTATCGGCTATGCTCACGCCTACGCTCCTCACTGATTACACGGACCCCAATCATCTCTACCTGGGAGGTGAACAGGGCCTTTACGAGAGTCGCGATGATGGGCGACACTGGAATCAGATTACAGCGGTGAGCGGCAACGTGTTGAGTATAGTGGCTTCGCGCACAGTGCCACGCGTGATCTTTTGTAGTACCGAAGAGGGCAAGCTCTATCGCTGGCGGGAAGGGGATTCACAGATCAGCAGTATAGCGGGACTCCCTATGAAGAGCGCGCCAGAACGGCTCGCAATCGATCCTACCGGTAAGATACTCTACGGTATGGTGGGAGGTGACCTGTGGTCTTCACATGATGGCGGTACGACATGGAGGCATCGCTCGCAGTTTGATCGCAGCGATATGGTTTCTCTGATCGTCAATCCGCTCAATGCGAACCATAGTTATGCCGGGTTCTTTCTGCCGGCCAAGGTGGTTTCTTCGACTGATGGTGGGGGTACGTGGCAAGTGTTGACGGAGTGAGTTGAGTGGAGGATTTGGATGATTTTCGACCAAACGGAGTTTCCGTCGATCTGCCTCGTGATGGATTCTGTTTACTACCAAAGAAGCTCTTGAGTTGCACAACGCTGGGCTTAGAGTACTTTCGACCCCTGTGTAGCACATGCACACTATGATGGGTTAAAATACGTGTGGGTAGTAAGATACCCAGGCACAATTGAACGTCACAAAAAGAAAGG
>MNIY01000060.1:0-793 GCA_001919995.1 Ktedonobacter sp. 13_1_20CM_4_53_11 | reverse complement strand
TGAGGGGAGTGACGGTCATAGGTTCGTAACCGCCATGATGCCAGACCTGGAAAGCAGCGAGTTAAAAATGACACCTGAACAGGGCAACTTCCTGGGGTATGGCAACCCGAGCTATACGCCCAACTGGATGAAACTTGCATCAACGAGGCGAAACGAGAAAAAATCACGCAAAGCTTGAGCGAGTCAAAAACAGAGCAGGCGAGTGTCTAATGTAGACATTCGCCTGCTTTAATATATTGATCTACAATAGAGGCGCATTCCGCTTCCCAAACGATGAATGACCTGGACGCATCCTATTGGAAAAACCGTGATTCTGCGATGGATGCTGGTTTAGAGGAAGTGGTCAAGCACCTTAGGGGAGAAAATAGGGATTCATCCTAATAGACGGATTTTGTATCATGTCTTATGCTGCAAGTGTATTTCTATTTGAAGAGATATGATCACCAACTGTGATCTGCTTGCCATTGCAGAACAGCAATCACAGCAATAATCAGTTTGAAAGAAAGGTGCGAGGATTTTCGATGAAAACACTGCATCGTTGTACACAGGCACTATTTGCGGCGCTCCTGAGCATGGGGCTGCTCTTTGTTGTGGCGGGAACGGTCTCGGCTCATGCGAAGGTGCTGAGCGCGACTCCGGCAATCGGTTCAACCATTGCGAAGGCTCCTACTACGGTGACCGTGGTGTGCGCGGAAAATATCAATCCAAACCCCAAGCTCAGTAATCTTTTTGTGTATGCTCCCAGCGGGGATTTGATCAGTCAGGGTGATGCCAAGGTCTCGCTCTCCAATCC
>MNIY01000016.1 GCA_001919995.1 Ktedonobacter sp. 13_1_20CM_4_53_11 | reverse complement strand
GGCAGGCCATAAGCATAAGAAGGTATATTTCCGGAAGCATGAATAGGCGTTTTCTCGCCAAGCTCTTGGGAGTAATACTTCTCATTCTTTTAATTTCTATCGAAGTCGGACCCCTATTGGGGCATTCCGTTTATGCGGAGATCACTCCACTTAATCACACTAGTCCAGGCGTCGATGAAACATGTCGCCAAATATCGTTTTCTCCCGATAACAATCCCTTTGGCTTATGTCCAGGCCCGTATCCACAAGGTGGTAACTGTGTGTGGTGGGGCTGGGAGATGTGGCATCTTCTTGGCTATGATCTACCTCGCAACTGGGGGAATGCAGCCGATTGGATTGCAGATGCTGAACGTACTGGCCTCCCCATGGGAACAACTCCGCGCGTAGGTTCCATTGCAGTCTTTCCTGTTGGAGACGGCGTTTGGGCTTTCACTTCTGTAGGCCATGTCGCCTTTGTAACCTCAGTGAGTGGTGATGGCAGTACCTTCAATGTGACGTATCAAAACTATGGTGATCCCACTCCGATGCACGTCGGTACGGGCTATCCTGTCTCGGTCATCAATCAACCGCGCTACCAGCATAACAACCTGCGCTTCATCTACTTCCCCAGGCCAATTGATCCACGTCTCTTCGCGCGCCTGCCAGGCGTCGATGGCAACGCTGTTGCAGGAGTCGCGAATGCAAATAACCTCTTGGCGCATTCTTTCTCAAGTTCATCATCGTCTGGCGGATCATCGACGAACACATCATCGACGAACACATCATCGACGAGCGTACAAAATCAGCTCACTTTAGGCTTATTCCCTTCTTCGACTGACCAGGAGTTCAATGCAGACTTCGCCGGCAATGGCTTGAGCGACCTTCTGCTCTATAACCGTGTAAAAGGGACGTTGAGTGTCCTCAGTTTCACCAATCAGCTGAGGCGTTTAGAAAAAGAGCATCTGCCAACTGATGCCATCAACGATATCGCTGCAGAGAACAATGCTTTGTCCCCTCAGCTTACTAGCCTTTCCGATGCCACTACTCCCGCAAATGGTTGGGGGCAATCGCTTGATATCCATATAGGTGATTTCGCGGGTACAGGACGATCTGATATCCTTCTCTACGATCGTGTCACCGGTACATTGCAATTGATTAGCCTCACTCCGCAACTCGCAATCCAGAAGCATGTGATTCTACCGGGTTGGGGAACTGGGTGGGAATTGTATGTAGCTCGCCTGGATGGTCATCGCAGCACCGTCTTTATGTATAACCGATTGGTAAACTCGGTGCCCATTATGCCTACAACTCCCACTCCCAGTGCAACTGCGGTGGTAGCCAATCCACAAAATCCGATTTCAGGTACAACACCGGTTTCCACACCCCCTCCAGCATCAACGTCCGGTCCATCACCTACGTCGACGCCGAGCCCGACACCGAAACCGAAACCGAGCTCCGAGGCCGAAGCCAAGCCCAACGCCGAGTCCGACGCCGAAACCGAGTCCGACAGCGACGCCAAGTCCAACACCAAGCCCAACGCCGAAACCGAGTCCGACAGCGACGCCAAGTCCAACACCAAGTCCAACGCCGAAACCGAGTCCGACAGCGACGCCAAGTCCAACACCAAGTCCAACGCCGAAACTTATCTGTGCTACGAGCGTAGCAACAGTTGTGCCGTCGGGAAATTCAACATCGTGCCCCAGTCCAACCCCTGGGCAGAAGACGAAAGCGGCAAATACTCGTGTGACAAAGACAGCGCTAATTCTTCTACACGGTGCCAATCAGGGCTTACCGATAGATAATGATTTGAGCAGTTCGGTCAGCAGCCCCACTGAGCAAGTTGTCGTATCCAATGTAAATGTAGTCAACTTCGATCAAAACTTTAAGGTCCTCCATTTTCAACAATATACTCTCTTGGATAACTCATGGGAGGTGTATACCGGTAGTTTTGTAAGCCGCAGTCAGGACGCGCTCTTTCTTTATGATCGCATGCTTGGTGAGGCACGCCTATTAAGCTTTGATGCCAAGTTGCATATTTCACATTATCAAGCGATCCATAATCTTGACGCGAACTGGGAGGTACATAGTGGAGATTTCATAGGGTCTGGACGTTCACAGGTGCTGCTATATGATCCTAGCAGCGGGGATGCACAGATAGAAATCTTGAAGAGTGACCTATCGCTATCAAGTCAAAAGAGTTTCTCTGGTTGGGGTGCAAATCAAGCGCTCTACGTTGGTCACTTTGGCACGCCAACATTGAATGTGATGCTCTATGATCCACAGACATTACAGAGTACGTTTATTGCCTTTGATGCTTCTCTCATAGTAAAGCATCAAATTACTATGCCCGCCTGGGATAATCGCTGGCAGGTACTCATAGGCGCTTTCCTGGATCGTTCTCGCTGCTTAGCTGCCCATAATTGTTCAACTGGTGATGATATCCTGGTATTGAATCGCCAGACAGGACAAATGCAGCAATTTGTCTTTTCCTTTGGTACTCAATATCGGGTCATCGATAATCGTTCTCAAGGATACGTACGGACTGGGGCAGCATCAACGCCCAGCTTAACTCCTTTAGACGCATCGAACTTCAGTCTTTTGACTACACTGAGTACGACGATCAGGGGTGAGGAATTGTACTGATAGTTTGTCCTCTAACTTGCTCATTTTTGATCGTCACAAAGTACTTCAGCCATGGTACAATGGCAGCTATGCATAACATATTTTTAATTGGACTTCCTGGTAGCGGGAAGAGTACCATCGGTCGTATCCTGGCGCAGCGGCTGAACAAACCTTTCTTTGATATCGATGTACTCATTGAGCGCGAGTGTGGTGAGCATATCTCCACTATTTTCGAGCACTTCGGTGAACAATATTTTCGCTCGTGTGAGAGCCGCCTGCTCGCCCAGGTCGCTCAATCTGAGGGGAATGCCGTTGTTGCGACTGGTGGGGGTGTCGTCACGAAAGCGGAGAATCGTTCGCTCATTCGCTCTCGTGGTGTTTCAGTCTATTTGATGGTTGATCCCCAGACCGCGCTTGACCGCTTGAACAGGCAGCACCACGAAAAGCAAGCGCAGGGGGAAGTTCCTGAGATTCGCCCTCTATTAATTGGTTCCGATCCTTTGAAATCTCTGCGAACGTTGTTGCAAGATCGTTCAATATGGTATGAGGATGCTCATTTTACCTGCTCGACACTGAACAAATCCGCCCAACGAGTTGCCCAGGAAATCATCGCAATGTTTATCAGTTCAGGTGAGCTTGTCGGGGAACCTCCTATCCTTGATGTACAGCGCATTCACGTAGACAAGGGGTATAATGCAGTAGTGGAATGGGGTGGCCTGGGCAGGCTTCCACTGCATCTTAAGAAGCTTAACTTACCTCCGAGAGTATTTCTTATAACTGATAGTCACATTCACAAACTCTATGCATCCATGATCATGGGAACACTCTCCAGTGCTGGCTTCGAACCTCAATTGTATACAGTACCGGCTGGAGAGGTGAGTAAATCACAGGAACAGCTCAGTGCACTTTATGATTGGCTAATAAAACAGCGTGCTGAACGCGGCGAGGCAATTATTGCACTCGGCGGTGGTATGGTGGGTGACGTGGTTGGCTATGCAGCTGCTACATACCTGCGTGGTGTCCCTCTGGTACAGGTGCCAACTTCTTTACTTGCCCAGGTCGATTCCGCAATTGGTGGCAAAACAGGCATCAATCATGTTATGGGGAAGAATCTCATTGGCACCTTTTATCATCCACGGCTAGTACTGGTCGATCCCGCAACACTCTTGACGCTACCTATTCGGGAACGCACCGAGGGCTGGGCAGAAGTTGTAAAGTATGGTATCATACTCGATACGGAATTGTTCGCCCGGCTTGAGGAATATGCTGACACCTTACGAGAGTTTACCAATCCCCCGGCTACGCTACTTTGTCAGATTGTTATGAACTGTATCGCCTTGAAAGCAGCGATAATAGAGGAGGACGAGCGCGAACAAGGGCGGAGGACTATTCTTAACTACGGCCACACCGTCGCACACGCTCTGGAGAATGTAGCGGGTTATGGTGAATTCTTACATGGGGAAGCGGTATCATTAGGTATGGTAGTGGCAGGTAGTATCGCTCAGCAAGCTGGTTTATTTCCCGAAGCGGAGCTGGTGCGACAGAATAAGCTGCTCGAAGCATTAGGCTTACCAACATCTTATGCCGGGTCAGTACACGTAAAGGATATCCTCTCTGCTATTCAATTGGATAAGAAAGTGGCGGGTAAGCAGGTACGGTGGGTTCTACCAAAGCAAATGGGAGACGTTACAGTTACACCGGTGCCCAATGAACTGGTTGAGAGCGTAATAACAGCATTCTTCGCAGAGAAAAGGCCTTAACTCGATGTTAAATATATTGGTCGTCAATGGTCCAAATCTCAATACTTTGGGGACCCGTGAACCCGCTATTTATGGAATGGTGACCCTCCCGCAAATTTGTTCGATGCTGCAAAAACGAGGAGAGGAGTTGGAAGCAACAGTGCATTGTTTCCAATCGAATCACGAGGGCGCTCTCATTGATTATCTACAGGAACACGAAGGTAGTGCAGATGGTATTATCATCAATGCCGGTGCGTTGACACACTACTCAATTGCATTGCGCGATGCCCTGGCGATGGTGAAACCTTCTATCATCGAGGTACATCTCAGTAATATTTATGCCCGTGAGCCATTTCGACATCAATCGCTGATCGCGTCGGTCTGTCGAGGACATATCGTTGGGCTGGGCTGGCGTGGATATCTCCTGGCATTGGAGGCACTGGTTGAACTGGTGCGCGAACAGGTCAAAGAAGGAAACGTATGAGTCAAGAAGCAATGAATCAGCTGCGTGCATGGATGGCCGAACAAGGGCTAGATGCATATATGGTGACACAGCCACAGAATCGCTCCTATTTAAGTGGATGGCTTAATGATGACGTGGAAGGTGCCGGTCTATTACTAGTGGGACGACAACAACAAATATTGTTCACAAATCCGCTCTATAAAGAAGTGGTCGAGAACGAGGCGCAAGGTTGGCAGGTGAACGTTCCCCCTTCTCGCGAATATTGGGCTGCGATTGCCACATCAGCTCAGGAGCATGGCTGGCAAAACATTGGGTTCGAATCAGCGGCGCTCACGTTTGCCGAGTATGAAAAGCTTCGTCGTAGCGGCGAAAGTATTTTTACGCTTCATCCTTTTGAGGATAGCTCTATAGAGAAGCTGCGCCAGGTAAAGCAACCACATGAAATAGAGCTGCTGAAACGTGCTATTGCTATCACAGATGAGACATTTACGCATCTTTGTAGTTGGATTCAGCCTGGCATGACAGAGAAGGAGATACAGTGGGAGATCTTGCGCTACATGATATCACAAGGTGCAGATGGTCTCTCATTTGATTCGATCGTCGCTTCTGGACCGCACGGCTCAATGCCGCATGCACATCCCAGTGAACGGCGTGTTCAACGTGGTGAGCTCATTACTATTGATATGGGCGCTCGTTACAAAGGATATTGCGCGGATATGACCCGTACCATCTGTCTTGGAGAGCCATCTGAAGCGCGTATGCAAGAGATATACGATGCCGTTCTTAATGCGATGAAAACATGCGAGGCTGGCCTCTATGCAGGAATTGCTGGTAATGCTGCCGATGCTTTAGCCCGCAATGCATTGAATGTTGCCGGGCTATCAGAATACTTTGTTCACAGTACAGGGCATGGTGTAGGGTTGCAAACACACGAAGGTCCCAATCTCTCTCCTCGGTCGCCAGATACCATGGTTTTACCAGCAGGAACTGTCGTTACCGTCGAACCAGGGGTCTATATTCCTGGCTGGAGTGGTGTGCGTATCGAAGATTGTGTCCTGGTAAAAGAAAATGGCGTTGAGGTATTAACCCAGTCACCAACCGAACTTGTATTACAACGCTGATGCCACTGCCGTAATGTGTTGAGCTAACCTACAAGGAGCTATACTCTATGATATCCACGGGTGACCTGAAGAAAGGTGTAACCATCGAATTTGAAGGGCAGATGTGCAGCGTACTGGATTGGCAGCATGTAAAAATGGGGCGCGGCGGTGCGATAGTGCGCATGAAACTGCGTAACCTGCGCACCGGCTCCACCTTTGATCGTACATGTGATGCAGGTGAAAAGTTTAAACGTGTCTATCTCGATCGTAGTACAGTGACCTACCAGTATCAGGATGACGATCAATATCATTTCATGGATACCAGTACATATGATGACGTTGTGCTGACTGCACAGCAACTTGGTGATGCGAAAAACTTCCTGATTGATAACCTGGAACTTGATCTCATCACATATGAGGAAGAACCAATTTCCGTCGAGCCACCTGAAAAGGTTGTCATGCAGGTGACCTATACCGAGCCCGGTTTCAAAGGTGATACTGCTACAGGCGGTACCAAGCCCGCCACTACCGAGACCGGGTTTGTTTTTTCCCCTCTATTCTAACTGTTTTGATCATCTTCCGATTGCGGCATTGTTCGTCTTCACTATCATGCTCCCGCCAGGAGAGAGTAGTATGGATGGAAAACAGGGTACCCACCGAGCGGGACGCCGAATATCCCCCTCCATTGGAGAAAATGATAAAGGGCAGCTTGACAGCGAGGCAAGCGAAACTGCCACTGTTATCAGCGTTGAGCTTTTGCAGCGCCTGGTGCAATTGCTCGACCAAAGTGACGTTTCCGAATTGGAGTTCAGGCAAGCTGAAGAAGGGACGCACCTGGTGTTGCGCAAGATAAAGCTTGATGAACACAATGGGCAACTTCAGGGAGTTGTCATGAAGCCCCAGGTTGAAGTACCTTCCACGGATGCTCAATTGACTGTTTCTACCACTGCATCTGCAGAAACGAAGCACTACATCTCCTCTCACCTGGTAGGTATCTTTCACGTTTGGGCCAAACCCAGAGGAGGAACCCTGGTAGCGGTGGGTGATCATGTGAAGGAGGGGCAACTCGTGGCAACGATCGAATCACTGAACGTCATCAATGATGTGGAGTCACCAGTCGCTGGACGTGTCGTTGAAATCTTGACGCAGGAAGGACAGCCAGTAGAGTATGGGCAAAAACTCATGGTTATCGATAGCTCAACCGAGGGAGAGGGAATCTGATGTACTATTTAGATGCTCCAACGGTGTTGAGCGTTGCTCAATTATCTCGCTATCTAAAAGAACTGTTGGAAGTGGATGATGTCTTACAGAATATCTGGGTTCAGGGTGAAATCTCAGGATGCAAGACCTACTCCTCCGGCCATTGTTATTTCACTCTCAAGGACGCTGAGGCACAATTGCATTGTGTCTTCTTTAAGAACGCCCGTTTACGTTCATCGGCGCCCGTCCTTCGTGATGGTATAGCCATTACCGCTAACGGGCGTATTTCATACTATGAGCGAGATGGCAAACTTCAACTGTACGTTGAATGTGTTGAGTTGATAGGGGAGGGAGCACTTTTCCTCCGCTTTGAGCAACTCAAGGCGCGCTTAGCCGCGGAGGGTCTCTTCGATGAGAATCGCAAGCGCCCGTTGCCGGAACAACCCGCTGTCGTTGGCATTGTTACCTCACCTCAGGCAGCGGCACTGAGAGACATGCTACGTGTTCTTCATGCGCGTTATCCTTTAGCAGAAGTACTTCTGGCTCCGACATTGGTGCAGGGAAGTGAAGCTCCCGCCTCTATCTCTGCCGCCCTTGACCTTCTTAATGAGCATGGTGAGGCAGAAGTAATTATACTTGGACGTGGAGGTGGCTCCATTGAAGAGTTGTGGGCCTTCAACGAGGAGATCGTAGCACGAGCTATTGCCCGTTCTCGCATCCCTGTCATCAGTGGCGTCGGCCACGAAACAGATTTCACCATTGCAGATTTTGTCGCGGATTATCGAGCATCCACTCCCACAGCGGCGGCTTCCAAGGCGGTGCCTGACATCACTGAACGGCAAATTGATATCCAGGCAAAACAATTGGAATTAACTGAATTGATGGAAGAATGTTTTGGAGATATGGCCGAGAAACTGGAGCGTATTCAGCGTGACCTGCAAAGAGCCAGTCCCAGTAGCCTGCTGGATAGGCGCCGTCAACAGCTTGACGATACCTCTGCACTTTTACACACAAGCTTACAGCACATACTCACATTACGTAGCGAACGCTTGAGTGGTATGGCTTTGCGGTTGCATACTCTCAGCCCTTTGATAACCATCGCGCGTGGCTATGCCGTAGTACGTCGTGATATTGACTCAACAATAGTTACCAGTATAAAGCAAACGCGGCCTGGCGAAAGTTTAACAATTCAGGTTACTGATGGCAGTATTCCAGTTGAAGTACGTAGAATCTGAAGAACTAACAATGACGCGGAGGAGCAACTGTACGAACTCGGACGCAACCTCCTTAAATGGTCGCATGGATGGTGAATGATGGAATCATTAACTTTTGAAGAAGCTTATGCACAACTCGAAGCTGCTGTAACAGCTTTGCAAGATGGACAGATGCCGCTTGAACGCGCCCTGCAATATTACGAAGAGGGTATGAAACTGGCACAATACTGCAATGAATTGCTTCAGAAGGCGGAACTGCGCGTGCAACAACTGAGCGTTGATAACCAGGGCGCGATCATCTCACAGCCACTGGAATTGCCATAGAGGAGACAAAACAGAACAGACGATGGGTACTTCTCTGCTTGATAATCGTGTCCTGATAGCAGCTCTTTTAGCATGGGCAGTTGCGCAGGTCGGTAAAACCCTCTACGAGTTTATTCGTCAACGTAAACTTATATTTAGTCGGCTCGTCTCTTCGGGTGGCATGCCAAGTTCGCATTCGGCGTTAGTGACGGGACTTGCCACTGCAACAGGACGTGTTTCTGGACTTAGCTCAGCGTCCTTTGCTATTGCTGTTGTCCTGGCCGCTATTGTGATGTATGATGCTGCCGGGGTACGCCGGGCGGTAAGTATCCAGGCGCGTATTCTCAATCAGATGATTGATGAAGCATTTCAGGGACAACCTTTTGCTGAAAAACGTCTGCGTGAATTGATCGGTCATACCCCTGTCCAGGTGATAGTTGGCGGTATCCTGGGCATTCTAATCGGCCTCCTCGCGACCCTCTAGCTGCTACACGGAATTGCCGAGTATCGTACCTCTCGTTGGAATTCTCTTTTTTATGATGATTTGAGCATTTGCAAACTAACTGTTTAGTGGTCTTACGGTCATGGGCGTTCTTTGGATGACACAGCCATGGTCGGTTATGAAGAAGCTGCTTGTGCAGTCCTTCTCTCTCTCTATAAAGCCCCATGATTCCAACCGCCATTGACATAAGCTTCAATTGCTTCTACACTCTCATTGAGCAGATGTACATTCATCCTGGTAAGCGCAAGGTGTGGTCACCACATGAACAAGGAGCCGAACGTGGATGCAATCATTGGAAGATATCGGTTACGCATGGAGGACACAGGTCTCATTCTCAGACACATGTCAGGGATCACTTTTGACATGACGCCAGATGAAGCATTGGGTCTCCTGAATTTCCTCAGTGCGTACCGTGAGAACCTGACCTCCTTCGTGGAACTTGAGACGAACCCTGACTTAAAGAGCATTATCGTGGAGAAAGCCGATAAGAAAGACGAGCAATCTTGATCTTCTGACAGGGTGTGATGTAGGACACCACATCTTTACAATTGAATCTTGGCGATATGAGTGAAACAGAACTGAGCGCTGGCGCTGGCGAGTAATCGCTGTACGTCATTGCACTGGACGCCTTTTTAATCCTTGTGATATGCTTGTAAGAAGCCAACCAGAAAAACAAGCATATCACAAGGATATTTGATGCCTTTCTCATCCGGAAAACTGTTTGCTCTACTGCCTACCGTGGGAACTCTTGCGGCGGCAGGAGGCGCAGCTGCTCTGGCGATACAGATTTATCGTCGACCCGTCGAAACGGCGGTTTTTGTTTCCCGCACCGCGTTGCTGCTGGCAGGCGTGCGTGAGGAAACCTGTGATGTTGGGAATTTCCCGATCCATTACTACTGTACAGGCCGTCGCGGCACCCCCATCGTGCTGATTCATGGTATTGGTAATTCTGCCGAAATCTGGTCGTCTCTCGTTTTGCGTTTGAGCAGAGAGTATCTGGTGTATGCTCCTGATTTGCCAGG
>MNIY01000094.1 GCA_001919995.1 Ktedonobacter sp. 13_1_20CM_4_53_11 | reverse complement strand
GAGAGAGCACCTTGTCCTGATTGTAGCGCTTATGATATACTCAGCGAGAAAGAACTTTGCGTTGAGAATCCGGACCTGAAGGAAGAGCCTTTCTGGCGTTTACAAGAGTGTGGAACGGGGAGGACATGTAAAATACAAGTCATGACTCTCCTATGGGGCTTACAACAAAAGTCCATTCTGGTGATGATTGCATAGCATCAAACAGAAAAGAGGCTCTCATGGCTCTGGGTGGAGACGAACAAACGGCTGGTAAGCAATCCGCGCTCTCTGCGTTGCCTTCGCGCGAGTCATCTAACACGAATCGCCATCCGCTGCCGACAATTTCCTTACCCAAAGGTGGGGGTGCTATTCGCAGCATTGGCGAAAAATTCGCCGCCAACCCGGTCACGGGCACTGGCTCCATGACGGTACCCATCGCTACCAGCCCTGGCCGCTCTGACTTTGGCCCGCAGCTTTCTCTCTCGTATGACTCGGGGGCGGGCAACGGAGCCTTTGGCTTTGGCTGGCATCTTACGCTCCCCGCTATCACCCGCAAAACAGACAAGGGCCTCCCGCAGTACCGGGACAGCGAGGAGTCGGACGTTTTCATCCTCTCAGGGAGTGAGGATCTTGTCCCACTCCTGGTGAAAGAGAATAATCAGTGGAAGCGTCGTATTTCTCCCCGCACACTGGACGATGGCACAACCTATACCATCCACTATTATCGTCCGAGAGTCGAAGGGCTGTTTGCACGTATTGAGCGCTGGACGAATGTACAGACAGGGGAAACGCATTGGCGATCCATTTCCAAGGACAACATCACCACCCATTATGGTAAGACCGCTGAGAGCCGCATAGCTGATCCGGCCGACCCAGAGCGCATCTTCAGCTGGCTGATCTGCGAAAGCTACGACGACAAAGGCAATGCCATCCTCTACACATACGTGCCCGAGGACTCAGCCGGGATTGATGTATCCGAAGATGGGGAGAGACGCCAGTTTGTGCGTGCCATGAAGGATAAAAGCCGGGACTGGTCGGTTCGCCAGGATCCATTCTCCAGCTACCGGGCAGGCTTCGAGGTGCGCGCATACCGGCTGTGCCAACACGTGCTGATGTTTCATCACTTCGAGCAGGAGCTGGGAATCCAGGATTACCTTGTCAAATCCACTGACTTCGAGTATCGCCACATAGCCATCGGCTCGTTCATTACTAGCATCTCACAATCGGGTTATCGGTGGAACAGTGCAGAAGGAAAATACATCAGGAAGTCTCTACCTCCGCTGGAATTCACCTACACCGAAGCCAACATAGACGACACGATCAGAACGATTGATGCTGACAGCCTCGAGAATCTTCCCTACGGTCTGGATGGGTCGCATTACCAGTGGGTTGATCTTGATAGTGAAGGCTTGTCAGGTATTCTCACTGAGCAGGCCGATGGCTGGTTTTACAAACGCAATCTGAGCGCGCTGCCAGGCGGGGATGGAAATGGAAACGCAGATTTCACAGCACGGTTCGCGCCAGTGGAACTCGTTGCAGCCAAACCTTCGCTGGCCGATTTGAATGGCGGGCGACAGCAACTGATGGACCTGGCTGGTGAGGGACCGCTAGACCTGGTGCAGTTCTCCGGCCCGATGAGCGGTTTTTACAAACGAACGGATGACGGCCACTGGCAAGCATTCAGGTCTTTCAAGACTCTGCCGAATGTTGCCTGGAACGATCCCAACCTGAAGTTTGTCGACCTCACCGGCGACGGCCACGCCGACATTTTGATTAGCGAAAACGAGGTCTTCACGTGGTATCTCTCGCTTGCTGAAGAGGGCTTTGGCACGGCGGAGCGCGTTTTCAACGAGCGCGACGAGGAACGCGGCCCGGCGCTGATTTTTGCCGATGGTACGCAGTCGATCTATCAGGCCGATCTGTCAGGTGACGGTCTGAGCGACATCGTGCGGATGCGCAATGGCGAGGTTTGCTACTGGCCCAATCTCGGCTATGGCCGCTTTGGCGCGAAGGTGACAATGAGCAATGCGCCCTGGTTCGATCATCCCGATCAGTTCGAGCAGAAACGTATCCGCCTCGCAGACATTGACGGGTCCGGCACGACCGACATCATCTATCTTGGTCGTGACGAAGTGCAGCTTTACTTTAATCAATCGGGCAACTCCTGGAGCGAACCTCATCAGCTCTCTCAATTTCCACAGACAGACAACGTTTCTTCCGTCACCGTAGTTGATCTGCTCGGCAACGGTACAGCTTGCCTGGTGTGGTCATCGCCGCTGCCAGAGCACGCTCGCCAGCCGATGTATTATATAGACCTGATGGGTGGGCAGAAACCGCACCTGCTGGTTGAGACGAAAAACAATATGGGAGCGGAAACAAGGGTTCATTATGCTCCCTCGACGCGGTTTTACCTGCAGGACAAGTTGAGCGGCAGTCCGTGGATCACCAGGCTGCCTTTCCCGGTGCATGTAGTCGAGCGGGTGGAGACGTATGACCGCATCAGCCGCAACCGCTTTGTCACGCGTTATGCCTACCATCACGGCTACTTCGATGGCATTGAGCGCGAGTTCCGTGGCTTCGGGATGGTCGAGCAGTGGGATACCGAAGAGATTGGGACGGTCACCCCTGATTCGACCTCGTCTGAGGCAAGCAATCTCGATCAAGCCTCTTTTGTGCCGCCGGTGCAGACGAAGACCTGGTTCCACACAGGAGCTTATCTGGAAGAAGATTTTATCAGCCTCCACCTGGCTCAAGAATATTACGGCACGCCAAAAAAGGACGACCCGAACTATGAAACGGCTTTCAAGCTCTTTCTACAGACGCTCCTGCCGGACACCATCTTGCCGCCCGACCTGAGCGCCGAGGAGGAGCGCGAAGCCTGCCGTGCGCTCAAAGGCTCCATTCTGCGCCAGGAGATCTATGCCGACGATGCTACAGACAAGAGTGTACATCCCT
This sequence comes from Ktedonobacter sp. 13_1_20CM_4_53_11, assembly GCA_001919995.1. The sequence goes on along the minus strand of MNIY01000094.1, from coordinate 9,939 downwards.
ATACCGTTTCCGAGCGCAACTATACTGTCGAGCTGCTGCAATCACAGGGGCTAAACCGCTATGCAGTCTTCCTCACTCACCCGCGCGAGACGCTGGATTACCACTATGAGCGTAATCCCAAAGACCCACGCATCAGCCATGCGATGACGATCGAAGTCGATGCCTTCGGCAGTGTGCTGAAAGCAGGCTCCATCGGTTACGGACGCCGGGAGCCTGATGCGGCACTCACTGACTTGGATGACCGAGAAAAGCAAACCAGGACGCTCGTCACCTACACGGAAAACCAAGTGACGAACAGTATCGACGCAGATGATGATTACCGTGTGCCGCTTCCGTGCGAGACGCGCACATATGAACTGACCGGGTTTACACCGTCAAGCCAACGTTTTTCGTTCGCGGATTTCATCACGATCACTGCTGGAAAGGTGCAACTTCAGTTTGATAATGAAATTGTATACGAGAAAGAGCCAACAACCGGACGCCAGAGACGCCCGATCGAACACACCCGTACCCTTTATCGCCGCAATGATTTGACTGATTTGCTGCCGCTCGGGGGACTGCAATCCATGGCGCTGCCCGGCGAGAGCTACAAGCTGGCCTTCACGCCGGGGCTCTTGTCGAGTATCTATCAGCGCAAGCGCGGGAACCAGCCAGCGGAGAATCTATTGCCTGATCCCGCCGCCATCCTCGGCGGCCAGGGCAGTGACCAGGGCGGCTATGTTGACCTGGATGGAAATGGTCACTGGTGGATTCCTTCCGGACGCCAATTTTACTCGCCCAATGCCGGTGACACGCCTGTGCAGGAACTGGCCTTTGCCCGGCTGCACTTCTTCCTTCCGCATCGCTTCCGCGACCCGTTCAATAACACGGTAACGGTGGCCTACGACAGCGACGATACCAATCTGGCGAAGAGCCACAATCTCCTCATCGTCGAGACCAGCGACCCGCTGAGTAACACCGTTCACGCGGAGCATGACTATCGCGTTCTTCAGCCTGAGCTTGTGATCGACCCCAACAACAACCGCTCTGCTGTTGCCTTCGACGCTCTAGGCATGGTGGTCGGCACGGCGCTCATGGGCAAAGAAAATGGTCAAAAAGAAGGCGATTCACTCAATGACTTCGAGACTGATACGGACGATCAGCTCATCATTGCTCACATGAGCAATCCGTTCGTCAATCCACACGACATCTTGGGGAAAGCGATTACGCGGCTGGTCTATGACCTGTTCCGCTATCAGCACACGAATGGGCAGGGCGATCCACAACCAAACGTCGTTTATACGTTGGCGCGCGAGAAACACGACGCTGATCTGAAGCAGGGAGAACTGACGAAGATTCAGCATAGTTTCTCTTATTCCGAAGGCTTTGGGCGCGAGGTACAGACCAAGATCCAGGCGGAACCCGGCGACGCGCCGCAGCGTGAGCCAGACCTGGTGCTGCCTGGCGGTGAACACAAACCTGGCAAGTTAGTGCTGGAAAACGGCAAGCCAAAACTGGTCCATACCGATCACCGCTGGGTGGGAAAAGGGCGTACGATCTATAATAACAAAGGGAAGCCCGTCAAACAGTACGAGCCCTTCTTCAGCATCACGCATCTCTACGAAGAAGAGCCAGAGATGACCATGACCGGCGTCACGCCGATCCTGTTTTACGATCCGGTTGAACGCGTCGTCGCCACGCTGCATCCCAACCATACCTATGAAAAAGTCGTCTTCGATCCTTGGCGACAAGAGGCGTGGGACATAAATGATACGATCCTGCAAGCCGATCCAAAGAACGACCCCGACGTCGGCAGCTTCTTCCGGCGCTTGCTGGAGGCTGACTATCTGCCCACCTGGCACGACCTGCGCACCGATGCCACTAAGGCGCTCAGGCAGTGGCCCAACTTCGACCCGCAAAGCGGCATGCCTCTTCCTGAGAACGCCGAAATTCGGAAGCAAGAAAAATCCGCCGCTGACAAAGCCGCCGCGCATGCCGATACGCCGACCGTCGCCCACTTTGACACGCTAGGGCGCACCTTCCTGACGATTGCCGATAACGGTGTTGGGGGTAAGTACCCAACACGCGGCGAACTGGACATCGAAGGCAACCAGCGTTCGGTCACCGACGCGCTGGGGCGCAAAGTCATGATGTATGACTACGACATGCTCAGCAACAAGACTCACCAGGCCAGTGTGGACGCTGGTGAGCGCTGGATGTTGAACGATGTGATAGGCAAGCCGATCAGAACGTGGGATAGCCGGGGGCATGAAATCCGGCATGCTTATGATGAGCTTCATCGTCCTACAAATCTGTTCGTGCGACAAGGAAACGCTACAGAGGTATTGGCTGAGCGTACGGTCTACGGGGAGTCATTACCAGATAATGAGTCCAGGTCGCTGAACCTGCGCGGTAAAATGTACCAGCAGTTTGATGGTGCTGGCGTCGTTACAGACAATCAGTATGATTTCAAGGGCAACCTGCTGAGCAGTACCCAGCAGTTGCTCCAGAACTATAAAGATCAGGTGGACTGGTCATCTGCGCCCGCGCTGGAGAGAGAGAGCTTCACAAGCAGCACAACTTACGACGCGCTCAATCGCCCGGTCACCCTGACCACACCCGACGGTAGCATAACCCGGCACAGCTTCAACGAGGCGAACTTGCTTGAGCAGGTGAACGTAAACCTGCGCGGCGCGACGACTGTGACACCGTTTGTGACCAACATTGACTACGATGCGAAGGGTCAGAGGGCGTTGATCGAGTATGGCAATGGTGTGACCACAACGTATGAGTACGACGACAAGACTTTCCGGCTTATCCACTTATTGACCACTCGCAACAATGGAACGGAAAGCCTGCAAGACCTGCGTTACACCTATGACCCCGCCAGTAACATCACGCATATTCAAGATAACGCTGACATCCAGAACACCATCTACTTCCGCAACCAGAGAGTAGAGCCAGGTGCAGACTATATATATGACGCGATCTATCGCCTGATTGAAGCTAGCGTTCGCGAGCATTTGGGGCAAGCTGGTGGTCAACTCAACCCGCCACGCCAGGTTGACTGGGACGATTCATTCCGTACGAACCTCCCTCATCCCGGTGATGGCAAGGCAATGGGGAATTACACCGAGCATTACACATACGATGAAGTTGGCAATATGCGAGAAATGCAGCATGCAGCAGCCAGCGGGAGTTGGACGCGGGTGTACGAGTACGAACCCGACCCGGCCAAGCCAGATGTTTCAAAATCCAATCATCTCGTCCACACCAGGCCACCCGGTGAGCACGATGGCGGGCGCACCAGCTACACCTACGACGAGCATGGCAACATGACCACGATGCCCCACCTTGGAGTCATGGATTGGGATTTCAAGGATCAACTTCACGCTACCCAGCAACAGGTGGTCAATAACGGCGGCATGGGCGAGAGGACGTACTACGTCTATGATGCAGCGGGCCAGCGCGTGCGCAAGGTGACCGAGCGGCAAGCCTCGGCCGGACAAACGCCGACGCGGATGAAAGAACGCATCTACCTCGGTGCATTCGAGATCTACCGGGAGCACAACGGCGAGGGCAACACAGCTACGCTAGAGCGCGAGACGCTACACGTGATGGACGATAAGAAGCGCATCACGCTGGTGGAGACCAAAACAATTGATCAAGGAGCACAGGTTCAATCGCAGAAATCACTCACCCGTTATCAACGTGACAACCATCTCGGCTCGGCGTGTCTGGAACTTGACGAGATTGGCGCGGTGATTTCATACGAGGAGTATTACCCCTACGGCAGCACGTCGTATCAAGCTGTGCGCAGCGGTGTGGAGGTTAGTCAGAAACGCTATCGCTTCACAGGCAAGGAGCGGGATGAGGAGACAGGGTTGTACTACCATGGGGCGCGGTACTACGCGGCGTGGTTGGGGAGGTGGACGAGTTGTGATCCGGCGGGGATGGTGGATGGACCCGACCTGTATGCGTACACGGGAAATAATCCGTTGCGGCATGTAGACCCTACCGGAACTCAGTCCGTCGACATCTCAGATGCCTTAAGACCGGTTGCCCAGGAATTAAACCGGAATCCGCTGGTAGCCATATTATTGGGAAAGGTTCTTTCCCCTATTCCTTCCGCGTCTGGATTGGATTACTCCAGGATCCGCCGAGTAGGAACTGCCGCCGAGCACATTAGAACGGGTGTGGCCAGCCAGGGCGGCGTTTTCCAACCTCACCACCTCCGAGCCATCCGTTACGCTAGAATGGTTGGATTGCCAGAGGCATACGTCAATGAGACAGGATCGATCCCGACTCTACATTCACGGAGAAATCCCATCATCAAGGCAGAGATCTACAGCCTCACGGATCCTCGTGTGGTGGAAAAGGTCTATACGCACCATAGGCTCGGGGAGGCACGGTTAGACCTAGAAGTCCTCAAGATAGAGCAGACGACCAAGGCGCCTTTGACGACCAGGGGACTGATTGACGCGGGGGAGGCCTCCAGGCTTCCCGCCACGGCTGATTATGGCGAGCGAGCCGCCTTGCGCGCCACAAAGCCGGAAGCATTTAACCCGACGACACCCAAGGGACCACCAGTCGATCCCAAGACCGGTCGAGTCGTGTCTCCTTCCCAATTGGGTGCTGGAGTCAAAGTTACCGGAACTGCGTTTAGCGTCCTCTCGCTGTTGGGGGGCATTATCCCCGATCTGGTCGAATACTATCCGCAGACGTTCTTGCGCGAGGGCCTTAAGGTTCCGATCCGCGGCTTCGTGAGCGGGCCGGAAGGCCTGCGTCCTGGCTTAACGGGATACACGATTGAGAAGACTAGAGGCCGCGTCATCTATAGGAACCCTCAGGGGCAAGAAGTCTCCGAAACAGAGGCCAGAAGTCCCAACGTCATTTTCAGGGAGCAGTCGACTCCTAAGATTTTGTGAGCTTTTAAGAAGGAGGGCAATCATGCAACTGCAAGGTAGAAACTTGTCCTTAACAACGAACGGCGAGGATGTCAAGCTGCTACAGCAGAAGTTGCGTCAACTCGGTTTTTCTATTGATGACACGGAAGGATTCTTTGATAAGACTACTTTCCAGGCCGTGCACGCTCTCCAGAAAGAACATGGCTTGCCAGCCACAGGTGTGGTTGATGAGACCACCGCCAAACTCATCGGCACACGGGGAGATGCGCTGCAGCCTAAAGCGGAGCCCGCCGGTAACGTGAAAGACGGGTTGAAGCAGTTTGTCGTCAAAGGGCACATTCGGCAGGCGGATGGCAGTCCTCTCGTTGGTGGCGTGGTGCGCGCCTTTGATAAAGATTTGCGCAGCGAGAACCAGCTGAACGAGACAACAAGCGATAAAGATGGGCGCTATGAGATAACGTACACCTCCGCTCAGTTCCGCCGTGCCGGAAAGCAAAGTGCGGATCTGCTCGTGCGTGTGTTCAACGCCTCTGGTTCTCTGCTCGCCGCATCCCCCATCATTTTCAACGCCCGGCCGGAGGAGACGGTGGACCTTGTCATTCGCGTTGAAGGATACCGGGGGCCTTCGGAGTATGAACGGCTTATCCTAGAACTCATACCCCTGCTTGAGGATGTCGAGATTGCGGGCGTCGAGCGCCCTACACTGATTGATAAAATCGCCGATCTGAAAGAGGACGAAGGACATCAAGAAATCACTTTTCTGGCAGGCGAAACTGGCAAAGATCCTCAGCATATTTCGTTTCTGGTGCAGGCTGCCGTGCTGGCAAAAGAGACTGGTGGTGCCCTCGATGGGTCAACCAAAATAAATTCGGTGCTGCCTGAGGCGTTTTACGGCCTCTTCCGTCAGAACCTACCCACTGACTTCCCATCACTGCTCGCCTATCCCTCGCAGGTATTGCGTGGCGCACTTGAGAACGCCTTGCGGGCCAATATCATTCCTGCAAAGCTGAGCAATCAGATCGATAGCATCATCGAAGGTCTGAAGGAACAAGCTGTGGAGCAGGCGCTGCGGTCGGCGGACGACAAAGGAAGGGCTTCCCTGGGTGATCTGTTAAGCAGCAGCCTCTTAGCGAAGGAAGAACAGAAAACATTCTTGAAGCTGTACCTTACCCACAAAGGCCCCGTCGAGGGCTTCTGGAAAGCCTTAGGTGAACACCCGCAGTTCAAAGATCACGTAGACGGCCTACAATTCACTTTCCAGGTGAGCGCACTTACACAAAACTATCTGCCCCTCATTCGTGAGCTGCAACAGATGCGACAGGCGGGATCACTGAAATCCCCACGTGACCTGGCTAAGCTTGATGCTCAGGCCTGGCTGGAGCTGGCTAACAAGAAGATTGATGACAAGCCTGTTGGCTTCCCGCCGGATATCGAGGGGAAAGATGATCAAGAAAAAGCCAGCGCCATGGCACGCGTGATTGAGGCTACTTTTCCCACCGCGGCATTCGCTCACCAGATCGAGACAGACAGCTCTACCGGTGCTCCCTTCAAGGCGCAAGAAAAAGAGGACCTGCTCAAATTCTTTGCTAACAACCCGGATTTTGCATTCGACACTGCCCCTGTTAGCAGCTACCTGTCTAAAAATCCCAACACAATCAGAGATGTAAAGGATGCCGAAACTCTGACGAAGCACCTCAGCAGCATTCAGCGCTTATCCAGGCTGACACCGTACTATGAGGAGTGGCGTCCTCTCCTGGCTGATCAAGTGCACTCGGCCCACAGCATTGTGAGCAGATGGGGGCGAACTGAATTTGCTACAAAATTTGGTCAGCACATGGGTGAAGAAAGGGCGAAAGCTATCTATGACCAGGCCGATCACCGCGTAGCGACGACGACGGTACTTTACGCTAAATACGCGGCGGCGTTCAACTCCGTTGGTTTGTATGTCACTCCGAAGCTTCCTACAGATGTAGCAGAAATTCCTGACTGGAGGACGCTGTTCGGAGGGTTGGATGTGTGTGAGTGCGAGCACTGCCGGTCGGTCTACAGCCCGCCTGCTTACCTGGTTGATATGCTATCTTTCCTTAGGCGTCTTACAGTTGTCGACGCGAATGGGACAGACACTGGTAAAAAAGCCAAGGATATACTTTTTGAACGGCGCCCGGATATCGGCGAGATTGAACTGTCTTGTGAAAACACTGACACGCCCATGCCATATGTAGATCTGGTCAATGAAGTACTCGAGCAAGTTGTTCCGCCACCTCAACCACCTTTAACCATTCCTGCACCAACACTCCCCGGTCCGCCAGTCCCGCGACCACCCAGCCTTCCCATCCCCGCGCGACCTGGGCCGGCAGCCACCTCAAGCATCGTAGCCTATCAGACCAGCGACACCGCTGAAGAACTCAGCGCCAATCCCGAGCATTTCAAGATCCAAGCATACGAGACGCTCGCCCAACAGGTCTATCCGTGGGACCTGCCCTTCGACCTGTGGATCGAGGAGGCACGAGCATACCTGGAACACCTGGGCGTGCACCGGTACGAATTGATGGAGACATTTCATAAAGAGGCACCGCCAGCTGAACTGACCGATATCGCCATTGCCAGCGAATACCTGGGCCTGACAACTGTGGAACGAGAAATCATTAGCGGTATCTCCCCTAAGGGTCCGTGGGAGTTCTGGGGGTTGGGCAAAACTGATGCAATCCCGGACCCTGCAGATAACACGAATACGATACAGGGTAGCTGGATTGACATTTTAAGCCGGGTCCACGTCTTTCTGAAAAGGTCAGGGCTCGCCTACAAGGAGCTGCTTGACTTGCTTGATACAAAGTTTATCAATGCGAACCGGGCACTGCGTATTGACACGCTTGCCTCTGTTAAGCCTGAAGACAGGGATACCTGTGACCCAAGCAAACTCGTGATTGTGCCCCTCAATCAAACGGCGTTGGGCCGCATGCAGCATTTCATTCGCCTGTGGCGCAAACTGGGCTGGACGATGGATGAATTAGACCAGGCCATTACTGCACTGATACAGGGGGATTTAAACCCGACCTTCCTGCTACAACTGTCGCACATCCAGCGCCTGCGTAGTCAGCTTATGGTTCCCCTCATTAACATGTTAAGCTGGTGGGCTCCAATTGACACTGCCAGTTATAGCGACGGGAGCAAATCCTTCTACGAACAGCTCTTCCTGAACAAAACAGTGACGGATCCTGTGGATGATGCCTTCACGTTAGATAAACTCGCAAACAACAGCGGAAAGATCAGCGAGCATATTCCTGCATTGCTTGCGGCCCTGGGGATCAGCGAAGCCGATCTGTCGCTTTTGACCAGGAGCGATGCCGTCCCGACGACTCTCAATCTCGCTGAGAGCGAGATTAAAGATGATATGCTGAATCTCGCCAACCTCTCACAACTGTACCGCATCGTGTCCTTTGCCAAAGCGCTCAAGTTGTCCATCCGGGACTTTCTGCTGGTCAAAACGCTGACTGGTATCAATCCGTTCGACGCTGCTCATACCCAGGATACGCTTATGTTTGTAGAGAAAGTGCGTAAGATACGCGTATCAGGCTTTACTATCGCAGAATTGGATTACCTTCTACGGGATCATGTTGTTCCACCTTCTGCAGTAACTCCGACAGAGGAGAGCATCGCGCTTGTCCTGGAGGAGATCCGTAGTGGGCTACAGAAGATCGCCACTGAGAACAACTCCACAGCCGACCCACCAGACCCGGCCGTTGAGTTGACCAGGCGGACTTCGAGCGAGAGTTTTGTGAAACAAAAATTAAGCGCGGCTTTGAAGCTGGAGGTTGCAGCGACTGAGTTGCTATTGGTTACATTACTCAATTCGCCGAACGATCCCACGAAGCTATCCATTTTCCTACAGGATTCCTTTATCACAAGTATCACAAGCAAGAAAACATTAAGCGCAACTGAATTTCCACCACAGTTTCAAGCCTTCATCCTGCTGGCCAAAACAGCCACTATCATTAGCAAGTTCAAATTGCTCGCTGAAGAATTACGCTGGCTACTTGTACACGCAGCCAGCTTGACATTGTTGGATTTGAGTGCGCTGCCGGTTGGTGTTGCTGCCTCTCCAGCAGCGCTTTTTGCTGGCTGGGAAAGGTTAGTAGATGTAATCGACTTGCTGCGCGGGCTGCCGCAATTGCGAGACACGTTGTCGTCGAAAGAGTGGCAACAATTGAAAGTTCCCTTTGGCCTGACGGACGACGCGGTAGCAGTACTGTCAAACGAGCCCGCGCTAATGGCTGTCTTCGATTTGGCGGCCAGATTCAACGGGGCAAATACGGCAGACGCAGAGACACAGCTGTGGCAAATCCTGAGCGAGCGCACGGGTTGGAATAGGGATGACTTAGTGTTTCTTGCCGGCGACCAGGGCCTCGGCTTCACATTCCCCGACGCTTATAAAGATGAGCGAGCATTGAAACGCTTGAGGGCGTGCTTTGTGATATTAAAGCGGCTCGGTGTGTCAGCGGCAAAAGTTCTCGAGAAGAACTTCGCATGGACCCAGCCCGATGTTACCTCCGAAGTATCCCGCCGTATCAAGCAGAGCGTCAAAGCCAAATATGACGACGACCAATGGCTTGCGGTGGCTAAGCCGCTGAGGGATATCTTGCGCGAAAAGCAGCGTTCCTCGCTGGTTTCGTACCTCGTGGCTCACCCTGACCCCAGTAAGGGACAGGATTGGCGCGACTCCAATGGATTATATGAGCACTTTTTGATTGACGTCGAAATGGATCCCTGCATGATCACCTCGCGCATCAAACAGGCCATCAGCTCAGTGCAACTCTTCGTACAGCGTTGTCTCATGAATCTGGAAAAGGAACAGGTCGTCTTCACCCCAGAAGACGTCAGGGAATGGAAATGGATGAAAAACTACCGGGTCTGGGAAGCCAATCGCAAGGTCTTCTTATATCCTGAAAACTGGATTGAGCCTGAGTTGCGGGACAACAAGTCACCATTCTTCAAGGACCTAGAAAACGAGCTGCTGCAGAATGAGATAACCAAAGACAGCGTAGAAGAAGCCTTT
>MNIY01000081.1 GCA_001919995.1 Ktedonobacter sp. 13_1_20CM_4_53_11 | reverse complement strand
CTGAAAGTGGAAGGGGAATATTGGGGTTAATGAGCATGGGAGAGGTGGGTAGCGTATTGAGGTGATGCATCATGATAGCCATGCTGCTCTCACCTTGAAAGGGCAGTACTCCGGTACATACTTCGTAGAGAATTACTCCCAGTGCATAAATATCACTGCGCGGATTCGCTTCCTCCCCTTTCACCTGTTCCGGGGAAATATAGAGGGTGGAAACATTATTGTTATTTCCCGGGAGATGTGCAATACCGAAATCGGTGAGCATTGGTTCACCAGCGGGTAAATGCGTCGTGTTTTTTATGTCGAGCAGGATATTCGATGGCTTGATGTTGTTATGAACGATTCCCTGTTCGTGCGCATAATCAACGGTGGCACCAACGCGTGTAAAGAGATTCACAATCTCGGCGACAGGCGGGAACATTCCCATATGCGAGGTACGCTGGATACTCTTCACGAGCGTGGTTTGCCCCTCGATGTAGTCCATGACTATATAAGGGGTGGTCTCGTTGCTGGACTCCGATGGACGGGAAATATTGGCCTCGCGTACTTGCACAATGTTGGGATGGTGCAATGCCGTTATGCCTTGCCATTCTTTCATGAAGAAGGTAATGAAATTGGGGTCATTCTGAAGCAGATCGGGATGAAGCATTTTCACGGCAACATCCTGCCGGGATTGTCTATCAACACCTTTCCAGACCTCGCCCGTGCTCCCGTATCCAAGCAGTTCCTGCAACTCGTATTTTCCAAGGCGTCGTGGGGTTGCGTTCATGGTTCTTTTCCTTAACCGCAACAAAATTAACAAAATATTACTACAATCCCATCACTACCATACAACTTTTTAGACATGCGTTCAAGTGCCTGAGACTTTTTTCCCATGCTTTCGCCAGCAATTGATAGTGCGAACCGGGTTGTTCGATGCTGCATCATGGGCATCCTGAATAAAGCATCAATACACATGCGGGAAATATCACCGCAGAAATATTTGAGTTATCCGCAACAATCACGTCAATATATTTAGGATAAATTGAAGCTTGTATATTAAAGTTATGGCATTCAAGTGCAAGGTGAAAGATGCTAATGACCTACTACTTTCTAATCACAACGGTATGCACGTTCTTGCTATTGTGGTGGGTAGCGCATCGCATTAGCCACCCATTCAAATGCACCTGTGGGTTCGAGACACGCTTCGCTCATAGATTCAAGAAGCATCTGCTACAAACTCATCGATGGGGCTGAATGCTGCTCACACAAGAAGAAGTGATGCGCGCAGCACAAACGCATGATTTGTCGTGTAGCCAGAAACGGCTTATCCCATAAGAAATAGGTGAAGGAGAGCCATGCAAAAACATGGTATGAAGATGCTTTCTTTTCCGCTATAATAGAGGCTACACGTAACAAGTAAAGGGGAAACAGGTGCGTTTCAGTCTGCAGGACATCAAAAAACAGGTATATCGACGTGGGGGAGAACTCTATGTCGGGTTGCACTTCCTCCGGCCAGGCGAGCTGCGGCTAGAGATAGAACGCTTGATTGCTTATCATGAGCAATTGATGGGGCAACCACGGCGGCAGTTCTCCCAGGACGAGGCCCGCGCATGTGTAGGCGATTACCGGCTGGCCCATTGTCTCATAGCTGCACTGAGCGCCTGGTATCACTGGCAGCAGCGCTCCTGGTCAGAGGTGTTCCAACGCATCGGCAGCGAATCCCAGTCGCTGCTTGAAATGGCAGGTATTACTTCTCCTATCCAGTTGCGGCTCGCGCTTTATGATTATGTCAACGAACACCAGCAAGGTTTCCTGGACGCACAGGAACGCGCTGCCACTTTGCAGAAGTTCTCGGCCACATACCAGCTTGGCGCTTCAGACCTGGAGTACCTGCTAGCGCTGGACAGCGACGATGAAGAGGTGCTGACGCGCGAGACGCCGCGTCCCCCGTCCGCGCAGGATGTGGCGACACTGTATAACCAGTGGGCTTTTGAGTCGGCGCTCTTCAATGCCTCGAACGTGCGCTTTATCATCGACTGTAACGCTTTTGAACATGCGCAGAGCGGAACTGATCTCCCCGCCGGCGCGGCCGGGCAGATCGGTACTGGTATCGGCACAGTCGTCAAACGCCTCTGTTACCTGGCTCGCCGGCTCGGCGTCTATTATGATCTCACCTATGACCCTTCCAGCGCCAACACGGCACCGCTGTTGCACCTTACGCTCTATGGCCCTCAAGAGATGACCGGTGCACCACAGCAGTACGGCATGCGCTTAGCCAGGCTTTGTCGCTTACTTTTAGGCTATGGCTCCTCCCCACGCCAGGTTGCTACCATTGCGCACGAGCGGAACAAGCAGAAACGGAGTAAAACCCTTACGAACGCCATCGTTGAGGCAGAGGCGACCGTGCATTTTTTACAACGATCGTATTGCTTCGCTATGAATCAAACGCTGCTCTCGCTGCTGCCACCTGTTGAGGCAGCGCCCGATAGTAACGTGGAAGAACTGCCCACGGATGCTCAACGGGGAACAACGGATGCGCCATCCATCTTTGATAGCAACATCGAACAATCCTTCACCGAGGCATTTATTGCCTTGCAAAACAGCAACGCCGTAGAAGGTTGGCAACTTTTGCGCGAGCCTGAGCCTCTCATACTCGAGCACGGTATTTTCATCCCGGACTTCGCGCTTACACGCGAGCAGAAGCGCATTTACGTTGAAATACTTGGTTTCTGGACACCATCTTACCGGGAGCGCAAGCTTCAGAAGTTGCAACAACTGCGCAATCGCGGAGACATTGTGCTGGCTATTCCAGTAGAAGCGAGAGAGGCTTTCGCAAGTATCACACAGATGTTCCCCATTGCCTGGTATGCCGATCAATTATCAGCTACCGAACTCATCAAGCTGTTGCGCAATCGCTACGACGACTTCGCGGCCCGCCTGGCATTGATCGACAGCGCCGCTGTGCGACAGCGCGTACAGGCGGAGGGTTTCTTGCCGGAACGTCTCTGCTATGAACTCTTGCACGCGTACCGCCGCTCAGAACTGCCGCAGGCGGCGGAACGTGTGAGCGGGCAGGGCATTGCTTTCTCCGCTGGGATAGGACTCTACAAGCTCGATTGGATGGAACAACTGCGAACCTCGTTCGTATTATTGATAGAGAATCTTGCTGCGCCCTCTCTGTCGGACGTTCTGCGCGAGGCCAGAGCGCGCTGGTCGTCTCTAGCCGATTGCGGAGACTCGACCATTGAAGCGATACTGGGCCTCTGGCCGGAGGTGCGCGTGAGCCGATCCTCGATTTTTGAAGCGACTGTGGAGGTCGTCAAAGATGGAGAAGGGCAACTTTATACGATCAATAACGAGGAAACCACGGTTAGCGCGCCCGCAAAGAAATCAGGGCGCGAAAAGCGTACAATACCAAAGAAACGTGTTGTGAAAGAGGCCGCCCAGGGCGATTTATGGAATTAAAATTGTATACACTCGAATGTTAAAGAAGTTTGATGGACCGATTACTCTATGGACGTTAAAGAATTGATAGGTGTCACGCTTGGCACATGTACCTTTGAGCGCATCATTGGACACGGCGGCATGGGTGCAGTGTACCTGGCGCAGCAATCTCGCCCGGTGCGCACCGTGGCGGTAAAGGTGCTCATCCCTGGCAACAACACCGAAGTCGAACAGAAGGACGTTTTCCTGGCACGGTTCCGCCGCGAGGCTGACACCATCGCAAAGCTCGAACACAAAAATATCTTACCTATTTATGAATATGACGAGGCGGTGGTAGAACAGGAGCGGGTCGCATACCTGGTGATGCCGTTTATCCGCGGCGGAACGCTGCGCGAGCACATTGACGACACGAACCGTTCCGGCTCACACTTCGATCTCAAACTCGTTGTCAGCTACATAAGCCAGGTGGCTGATGCCCTCGACTACGCCCACGGCCTTGGTGTGGTGCATCGCGACATCAAACCCGGGAATCTGCTCTTCCACCTTGATGGCAGACTACTGCTCGGCGACTTTGGCATTGTGCGTTTGAAAGCCATGCCCGGACTGACCAGCGTAGGCATCTTCCTGGGAACGGCGGAATACGCCTCACCTGAACAGATCAGCACCAATGAAATAGATTTCCGCTCGGATATTTACTCGCTTGGTATCATCCTATTTGAGTTACTCACGGGAAGTGTACCCTATGCAGGCCCTAATGCTTTCGCGGTGATGGCTAAGAAGATGCATGATCCGCTGCCCTCCATCAAAGACTCTCGCCCTGATCTCTCACCCGCCATTGAAGCGGTCGTGGTGAAAGCGCTGGCAAAGAATCCCGCGGACCGTTACCAGAGTGCTTCGGAGATGGCGGCTGAGCTGCGGGCTGCCGTAGGGTCAGGGCACTCACTGCGTCTCACTGGCGATGGCAACAATATTGACCTGACTGTAGCCGAGCGGCCCTGGGGCGCGGTCTCATCAATGGTTGCCACCGTACCTGCTCCCAGCATTCCGCCAGCACAACCAGCGAGGCCGGTTCCACCCGGCGGTGTAGCCAGCCCTCTGCAACAGCAGCAGGGTCAATGGCAGTGGCCTTCGCAGGCACAGGCGCAAAGTCCGGTTGGCGTGCTTCAAGCATATCCAGCAGGCTATGCCGCTCCCTCTTACCCGTACAGACCACAGGATCAATTACATCCCGGCAGAGCAGCCATCAGCGCGGATGCGAAACAGTATCGCGAGGGGAAACGCTTATTCTATGGCATTACGGCATTGATTGCGCTGCTCACACAATTTATTATCTTCATCTTTCTGCTATCAAAAGATAACACTGTATTGGTTGTCTTATTGGGAATGCTGCTAGGCTGCGGCCTCAATTTCTTGATCCTGGGGGCAATGGGCTTTACCGCTGTGGTGCGCAACCGCCCTGTGCGTAAATTCGTCATGCGCGCTGTCATCATTGCTATCATCGCGCCCGTGCTAAGCGGCGCCTTCATTGCTTATGGTGTGGTATCCCCTGGCTCACCTCATCTTATCGCTTATATTGTCCTGTTGGTGAGCAACCTCTATCTCATGCGCCAGCTTGGCCGTATCGATGCCAAAGAACAGGTAGAGGTGGCGCCAATACTCTGGCGGCCGGCCGTGGCAGGAGCCATGACAGGGTTGTTGCCACTGACAATCATGATGATTTTCGCCTTGCCGGCTTTTTTCGTGTACCCACGCAACAGCCTCCCCTGGCTGGATGTGCTAGGTGTGTTGTTCATTATCTTCATAGGCATTCCTACGCCTGGTGCCATGATGGCAGTCTGGCTCTCAGCGAAGATGAGTTTTGCCACGCTGTCGCGCAGTAGCGCTATCGCAGGCATGCTCATGTTCGTTGGAGCATTTCTACTGGGGATCTTATGGAACGTGATCTTTTCATCACACTCAGCCATTTTCAGCCATTTGAACCAGTCATGGATAGCGCTGCTGATCATCGCGAGTGTCTTAAGCCTGGTTGGCGCCCTGCGCGGTATGCTAGATGCATGGATATGCCGCCGCTTCCTCAAGAAAAAATAGAAGAGGTAGAATAGTTGGCCCGTTGTTTGAATACACGTCCAGGTGGAGGACATGAGAACCCTGCCAATGCCGTCGTCTGTCCTCGCTGTGACTTTCTCGTGCAGGGTGCGCATATCGGCGGCTACGAAGTCCTCTCCTTCATTGGCGCAGGCAGCTATGGTCATGTCTACAAGGTACGTGAGCCGGCGCCGCTCGGCCGCATTATGGCCCTTAAAGTGCTGCGCTTCGACCAGTTCAACGAGAAGGCGCTGGGAAACTTTTTTGACGAGGCACGGCGCATTGCAGACCTGCAACATCCAAATATCCTGCCAGTCTACAACTTCGGCAAGCTGGAGGATGAACGCCCCTACCTGGTGATGGAGTACGCGCCCCAGACAATCTATGACCTCTTCCGTCGTGATGATGGCAGTAGAAGAGTCGCTTACGCGGAGGAGTTGGTACCTTACATGCGGCAGGCTGCTGATGCGCTGAGCTTTGTGCATCAAAATGGGCTGATTCACCAGGATGTCAAGCCGGGAAATCTGCTCATTGGGCGCAGTGGTCAACTTCTACTTTCGGATTTTGGCACAACGTTTTACCTGGGAATGCAGACACACGCTTCCCTTGGCGAAGCGACAGGAACAGCGGCCTATATGCCTCCCGAACAATGGCAGGGCAATCCGCGCCGCGATTCCGACCAGTATGCGCTAGCCGTAAGCTGTTATGAATTGCTCAGTGGCCGTACCCCCTTTGTGTATAGACGCGTCGAAGAGATGTGGAACGCGCATTTTAATGAGCTACCTTCCTCTCCGCAGCAGTGGAATCGGCGCATTCCGGTAGAGGTAGCAGCGGTGATACTGCGGGCGCTGGCGAAGGATTATCGCCAGCGTTACCCCAATATCCTGGAATTCGCACAAAAATATGCCGACGCAGTGCAGACGGCTCAGCAGCGCTATGTATGCCAGGTCTGCAAACACCAGAATCGTACTGGCGCGCAGCGCTGCAGCGCTTGTGGCGCCGAGCAGGATAACCGACACTGCCCCTACTGTGACGAGCCACTCCGCTTCGGACAACGCTGTTGCTCCGTCTGTGGCCGGCTGACCATACCACCCGGTATCTTGCTCAATAGCCCGTTATCTGGGGTCAGCGCGCGGCAGGGGCGCTATGTCATTAAGCGTGTCTTGAAGCACAACGAAGAGACCAGGTTGATGGTCGCCGTAGCCTACGATACCCAGGCCAACGATGCCCAGGTAGTACTGAAACGCTGGGAGTGCACCGACTTGCCACTGACTCGCCGCGCAAAAGAACTGGTCTATTACGAGAAGGCCACAGAACCCCTGATGCGCCTGCGTCACCCATTGCTGCCGCGCGTGCTTGATCGTTTCGTCGAGGGCAAACACTATTATATCGTGCTGACCTATGCCGATGGCGAAAGCCTGGAAGAACGGATGCAGAAATTGCTCAGGCCGCTGGCGGAGCGCGAAGTAATTGGTTATATGAATTCGCTGCTGAATGTCTTGATGGCCCTGGAGCGAGAACATCCTCCTCTGCGCCACTATGACATCACTCCCAGCAACATAATCATTGAGAGATCGCGAGGAAGACCCATCCTGACGGGTTTCCAGGTTTCACCGCCGCCTTCGTCAGTTGAAACGATGGGTAATGGGAGCCAGCATCGCACGACACGGAAACTGGTGATTTCTCCTTATCTACCCGTGCAGGATAAGCCTTACGACCAGCGCACCTGCATCTACTCGCTGGCGGCATGTATGCACTATGCGCTGACAAACTATGCGCCGCCGCACTATCCCGCTTTCCCGCCCGTGCGTATGCTGAATCCAAATGTTTCTGTTGCGCTCGAAACCATACTGAGCCGCGCCTTGATGGAGGACAACCGGGAGCGATATCAGAGCTACGGAGAGATCCAGAGGGATTTGAAAAGTTTGCTGTCATGAACCCCATGCATGAATGCAGGGGCTTGTCCCTGGCTTCTAACCCATCTCGCTGACAGTATACAGCGAGACATTCAGACCGAGACGATAGGCACCATGACCGATGCCCGTTCCAAGATGGCCCAACATTTTTACGTGGCAAGGCCATTGGTTGCCACAACCCGTATGTTGCTAAGGTGCAAGCCGTTTCACCGCTCTTGAACGGTGTGCCTAAGCATGTAGCTATTCTACCACAAGGAAGGAAAACCGGAAATGGAGCAAAACCCCGATGCCCAACCCCCAAAGAAGGACTCGGCATTCCTCCCCGCGCATGAATGCGGGGGCCTCCTGCCTCGGTTTGGTGAAACTTTCCTCAATGAAGCAGAAACGGGACCATGGGCAGAAATGTCCACAACCCCGACAACGGTTATCCCCGCTGTTCGATTGGAACGTATTGAGTCACCTTCGGGCCGACGTATTCGGCCCGAGGGCGAATCAGGCGGTTATTGGCGTACTGTTCAAGGACGTGGGCCGTATAGCCAGCGATGCGACTACAAGCGAAAATGGGCGTATCCAGGTCAATGGGAAAGCCCAACATGTAGTAAACGGAGGCGGAATAGAAATCGACATTACAATAAAGGCCCTTTTGTTCTTTGATGTAGTCCTCGATAATCCGCGACATCTTGAACCAGCGGCTATCACCGGTGCGTTTCCCCAGTTCTTCGGACATAGCCCGTAAATGGGTAGCGCGCGGGTCTTCCGTTTTGTATACGCGGTGCCCAAAGCCCATGATGCGCTCTTTGTGCTCGACGGCATTGCGAATGTAGGGTTCGGTATTACTCACCTCGCCAATGCGCAGGAGCATGCGCATCACCTGTTCGTTGGCTCCGCCGTGCAACGGGCCAGATAGAGCGCCGATGGCCGAGGTAATAGAGGCATACATATCAGCGAGGGTGCCAGCCGTTACACGAGCGGCAAAGGTAGAAGCATTCAATTCATGATCGGCGTGGAGTACCAGAGCAGTATCCAGGGCGTGAGCAGTGTAATCATCGGGCATTTCACCATTGAGCATATAGAGAAAGTTTGTCGCGGTATTATGATCAGGCAAAGGAGCAACTGGCTTCATGCCATTGCGAATATGTTCCCAGCTTGTCACAATCGTCCCCAGCGCCGCTGTAAGACGTATCGCGCGGCCATAGTTCGCCCCGGGAGACCTGTCTTCAGGGTTGGGATCAAAAGAAGAGAGGGTGGAAACGATGGTACGAAGTACTTCCATGGGAGAGGATGACCTGGGCAGCAGGTGCATTATCTCGATCACGCGTCCTGGTAACTCGCGATTGGCCTGTAATTGAGCTGTCACTTCTTCAAGCTGGGCTCGTGTCGGTAAGATACCGTGCCAGAGCAGGTAGGCGGTCTCTTCAAAAGAGGAGTAACGCGCCAGGTCGTGGATATCGACCCCATAGTAGGTGAGTTTTCCAAGTTTACCATCGAGGTCGCAAATACGTGAATTGGTTGCTACGATATCTTCAAGGCCATCTGTGGTCGGCATATGGGCTTCCTCCAGAGCGGGGGCAGGCTTCGGTTCGGTGAATGCAACTGGCACCCGGTAAGTGAGCATCTGCTGCTTCCACGATGAAGCAGTGAACTTTCAACACAACAAACCATATGGCTTGTGTAAAGTAATTATATTCTCATTCATTCAGTGATGTCAACGCGAGGCTTTTTGAAGAGCATAGTCTCCAACCATAAAATATGTTACACTAGCGCCAGCAAAAAAGACAAAAGTGAGGCGCTGCAATGGCAAAACAAATGCGAGACGATGAGGAACAACTTATCGCCCGCAGCCAGCGTGGAGATGTCAACGCATTCAACGAGCTGATCCTGCATTACCAGCAAACAACCTATAGCGTCGTCTACCGCATGGTAGGCAACGCCGATACTGCCGCGGATATCACACAGGATGCTTTTATCGCCGCTTTCCGTGCCATTCGATCCTTTCGCGGCGGCTCCTCATTTCGTGCCTGGCTCCTGCGCATCGCCTCAAACATGGCCTGTGACCACTGGCGTCGCACACAGCGACACTCCGAAGAATCGTTAGATGTACTCGCCGATGAAGATGAGCCACATGCGGCCAGCGATCTAAGTTCCCTGGTGGAAAGCGGGCAAGAAGCAAACCCTGAAGAATATTTACTCAGTCAAGAATTACAGGGCATTATTCAACGCGGCCTGCAAGCACTTCCCCTCGATCAACGCGTAGCCGTGGTTTTATGCGATATCGAGGGACTTTCATATGAAGAAATTGCGCTTACAACCCAGTCCAATATTGGGACGGTGCGGTCACGCATCGCGCGTGGGCGAGCGCGCCTGCGCCTTTACCTTGACCAGTACAGGGAACTTTTGCCACGTAATTATCGTCTACCTACTAACAAAGAGTAAAACCAGCATGGAGTACCGGCGTGGCCAATTTAGATAGAGATCGACACCTGACAACTGAACAGCTTTCAGCGTTCCTGGACGCGCAGCTCTCGCCAGCGGAACAGGTGGAATATAATGCACATATCGAAAGCTGCCAGCGGTGTCAAGGCGCACTGGCGAGCCTGCGACAGACGGTGGCTTTACTGCGAGCTATGCCACAGCCAGCGGTACCCCGTTCATTCGCGCTGCCAGCAGGTGTCACCTACCTACAAGAACCAGCCACTCGTCAGGGAGAACCAGCATACACACCAGCACGACGCGGGTTGCCGCATTACATGCAGCGTTCCTTGCGCATAATGAGTACTATTGCCGCGGTGATCGGCTTTATCTTCCTGCTGTCAGGTGTTCTACCCATGCTGATACATGGTGGGGGGACGATGACAACGTCGGCAGGTTCTGCAACGGCGCCAGCCTCACCTAATAATAAGGCCATGCAGCCGAATGAAAAGGCAACGAACAATGCGCCTACACACACGCCCAATAAAACCTCCCCTAGCGCTGGGAGCTCACCCGCCGGCACACCAGCGCGTGGTAGTACACCCGCTGCGAGGACGGAGCCAAAGAAAACCTCCCCCAATAACCAGCCGCCGAAGCAAGCTCCGCCTGTGCCTCCAATTATCGACTTGAGTATACCCCTGGTGCGGCAAGCACTGGGCTTCGCTCTCCTGGTCATCGGTATCATAGGCGTTCTCTTAACGAGGCGCTGGTCGCCACGACGGATGTAAAGAAGGCTATGCCCTGGCGATCCTCCAGCACTCTTTCGCAATTGACCAGTCTTCCTGCGTGCTCACAATGAGCACACGTACAGCAGACTCGGCTGCAGCAACATCCTGATCCGAAGGGGATTGGGCATTTTTTTGCGGGTCGAGGTGGAGGCCAAGAAAAGCAAAGGCAGCACAGACATCCGTCCGCATTTCGGCGTCATTTTCGCCAACCCCGCCAGCAAAAACGAGGGCATCCAGCCCACCCAGCACCGCTATCATTGACCCGATATAAAACCGCAGTCGATGGACGTAGATAGCGAAGGCCAGTTTCGCTCTTTCATTGCCCTGCCCAATAGCTTCATGTATTGCCCGTATATCGCCCGATACGCCAGAAACTCCTTTCAGGCCGGATTCTTTATTGAGCATGGTATCAAACTGGTCGGCGGAGTACCCCTTTTGGCGCAACAGGTAAATGAGGATCCCGGGATCGACCGAGCCAGAGCGACTGCCCATCATCAAACCTTCGAGCGGGGTAAACCCCATGGTGGTATCGATACTGTGACCGTCTTGAATAGCGGCTAACGAGCAACCGTTGCCGATGTGGCAGGTCACCAGGCGCAAGGATGCCAGGTCGCGCCCCAGGAGCTGAGCGGCGCGCTGGGCGCAGTATTGATGGCTGATGCCGTGAAAGCCATAGCGCCTGATGCCCTGCTCGAACCACTCATAAGGTCCTGGATAAACGACCGCTTCCATGGGGAGCTGGCTGTGAAAGGCGGTATCAAAGACTGCTACCTGCGGCACACGCGGCAAGATTTGCTCAATCGCCTCGATGTCCTCCAGGTTCAAGGGATTATGCAGGGGGTCAATCAATGATAGGCGCTTGATAGCATCCTTCACGGCGGGTGTAATCTTCGTACTCTCGCGATACTCCTGCCCACCGTGTACGACGCGATGGCCAACGATATCGATCTCTGACGCTTGAGCGATGACCTGCGTTTTGCCGCTCCAGAGGGTTTTGAGCAGGTGCGCGAGCACGTCCTGTCGTGAAGTGGTTGGTAGTTTCTCTTCCAGGCTTTGACCAGTAGAGGTAGTAATCTTGCAGTGCGTTTCGCCTTGATGCTCGGACCAATCAGCATTGGCCTCCCAGAGCGGTGCTTGCGGCTGGTCGGGGAGACTATCTCCCATTTCATAGAGGCGGCATTTCTGACTACTTGAACCAACATTCAATACGAGGATTTTCATGAACAATTCCTTACGTTGTGCTCTCTTTTGCGCTTCTTCGCGCAATTTTACATATTACTCCTCCCATTATATAAAACGTTTGCCGCAAGCTGCACGCATATCGCATACGTAATAGGATTGGGATAGAAGATTGACGTTTTGACGAAAGAAGCTTTATGATATAAGAGTATAGAAATAGGTGGAGTTTTTCGTACTTTTTCTCAGGAAGAATGGAGTTTTTTACAGGTTTGTCCTCCAAATTAGCATACTTGACGGGTTATTAGCATTAGACAGGTTATTTGAGTTATGAACAGCGATATTTTGTTAGTCTATCCCATCATTAATGTGATCGTGACCGGGCTTTTTGCGGGAGTAGTATTGCGCCAGTATCTACGGCGTCACCGTACGTACCAGTTCTTCTGGGCAATCGCACTGTTGATGGCCTTCTTCGCATCGCTGGCCTATGTAGCCATGATACTGGTGCATCCTACCAGTGAGCCTGGAGTTCTGTTCTTCCGCATCTACTACATTCTGGGCGGAGCGTTAATAGCTGCCTGGCTTGGCCTCGGCAGTATAGCGCTGGTCACAAGTGCCCGTTTCACACGCATCTGCCTGGTCGTGCTCTGTGTGTTGAGTGCATTAGCAGTGCTACTCATTGCTTTTGCCACTGTTGATAAGGGGCAATTGAGCCAGATTGCTGGCACCCCTGGAACAGCCATATTGCAGCCAGCGGTAGGTCCCTGGTTGATAACCATTATTATTTTGAATACACTCGGGGCTGCAGCTGTAGCTGGCGTGGCCATCTATTCCGCCTGGCAAGTGAAACGGCGCCAGGGTTCGAGCACATTGTTTGGGGCGAATATTCTGATCCTGGTCGGTACACTCACCATTGCTCTTGCAGGCACCACAGCCCGCCTGGGAGTGAAAAACATTTTCTGGCTGGTTATGGCTCTCGGCTGGACAGTCTTCTTTATTGGCGTCCTGCTTACCAGCCGGGCACGTCGTCCTGCAACCCCGGCTAAACAAGAAGGTCAGCAGAACAATGTAGGGGCCTTGCACAGTACAACCTGAACCTTGACACGAAAGACGTATCGCCAGGGCTCTTGCTGATGAGAGCATCACCCAGCGAAGCAGTGTCGGTCACCTGTTTATTATCGATTTTTACGATAACATCACCTGCTTGTAGGTGAGCCTGGTCAGCTGCACCATTTGGCACAACGCTGACAATCATCGCGCCGTGATCGACGGAGAGGTTATCCTGCGCGGCCAGGTTTGGATCAACATCAGCTACTCTTACGCCTAGCGCGGCCCGGCCGGTATGCGTCACTTTGCCAGTTTGAATGATTTGGGTCGCGATAAAATTGACACGATTTGATGGAATCGCGAAGCCGACGCCGTTAGCTGGAGTATTAAATTCAGGGTCAATAGCCGTCAGCGTTGGGATTCCTATCAAGTTACCCTGCATGTCTACCAAAGCCCCACCACTATTGCCGGGATTGATGGCGGCGTCGGTCTGAATGGCATTGGGAATAATCGCTCCGTTCTGCTCATTCACGCTGCGGCCAAGGGCGCTGATAATACCATTTGTCACCGTTTGGGTGATACCCAGAGGATTACCAATTGCCATAACATCCTGCCCAACCTGCAGTTTTGAGGAGTCACCCAGAGTTGCTACCCTTAAATTCGAGGCAGGTGGAGTGATCTTCAAGATAGCGAGGTCATCGGCAGGATCGGTTCCCACCAGTTGAACATTTTTGATGCTGGTACCATCATAGAGCACCACCTCTATGCTTTGTGCTCCATTGACAACATGATTATTGGTGACGATATAGCCGCGCCGGTCAATGATGACACCGGAACCAATTCCCGAACCACTCTGCGAGGTGACGTTCACCTCGACAACTGCGGGTCGCACTTTGGCAATCACGGCCTCTCGCACCGCCTCGGTATTATTGCCATTGAGCGACGGTACGGTTGGAGCTTGATTTGTGCCTGGCTGTAACTGGCTTGTAGCGGGCGGTGCGACGACGGCTGAGCCGCGTCCAAATTGCCAGCCAGCAAATAAACCAGTGCCGAAGACAATAGCGAGTAACAAGGTCAGCGCGATAATAGCTCCCGTGCGCACGCCACTTCTTGGGCGCCGTGGCGGCGGCGTGTACTCTGGCAGGCTGCCAGGAGCGGGACGGTATTGCTCCGCAGGGGCAGAATGGTATGGTTCCGTAGGGGCAGAGCCATTATCATGAGCGTATGCCGTGCCCTGATCGGATTGATATGGTATAGCCTGTTCATCATACTGCTGCGACATAAGTTATATTCCTCCATAATTTTTGGACGGGTGATACTGTATTCAATGAAAACACAACTACAATTTTGATCTGTCAAGATTGTAATCTTCGTACATCAGAAATTCCGCAGAAAATTGTAAAAAGATTGTAAGGAGTACGTGGCTAAGAACCGCTGTGTTGCCAGTGCCAGAAAGTTAAAAAAGCAAGGATCAACGCAATCCTTGCTTTTTCTGGAAGAGGCGCTATTCTTGAGAGCGTTTAATGCTGGTCTCGCCCTCTAGAATGAAGACAATACGTTCGCAGATATTACCACTATGGTCGGCAACCCGCTCAAGCTTGTGAGCAATCCAGAGCAGATAGGTGGCGCGCTGCAAAATGTGTGCATCATTTTGCAGGGCAGGGATGGCACGAGCGCCAGCAAGCATCGCCATCAAATCATGACGTACCAGGTGATAGCGCACATCCACAACGTCATCTTCCTCCCAGATGTGCCTTGCGGCATTGACATCACGCCGCGCAAATGCCTCCATTGTCCCCTGTAAGACGCGCCGGGCCTCCAGGCCCAGATCGAGAATACCACGCAAAATCGTGGCTTCACTGATCTCAACGCCATTCGTCGAGGTGACTTCGGTGTCATCCTTTACCTTCACTTCTGGCCTGGCATCGGACTGAAGGGGCGTCATGCGCAAGATGATCTGCGCGATGCCAGCAGCTCCATCACCAGTACGCTCCAGGTCGCCCGCGATAGAGAGTGCCGAGGTAAGGTAGCGCAGATCGCGCCCACCAAGGGGCTGTTGCAGCGTCAATAAGCGAATGGTGTGCTCCTCGATGGCCGCCCGCAAAATGTCGATGCCGGCATCTGCCTCTATTACTAACCCTGCTTTGGCTATATCGCCGGTCTCCAAGGAATCAAGCGCTTTTGCCAGGGCATCATCTACCAGAGATCCCAGTCGTAAAATTTGTTCATCCAGTTCCTGCAGTTCTTTATCCAGAACAGTTCTTGCCATGTAAATCACTCCTTCATCATACATATACGCCGATATTCAACACAGAGCCACTCAATCGTCGTCAAAGCTGGGTTTAAAAAGACTATCCCTGCCACGGCCCGGCTTTTGTGCCTGCATGCTAAACTTAGTGTAACACATTATCCATAGAAAAACATAGAGAACTATGTTAAATACTGTTCCTATTCTTTAGGGATAGGTGAATTATAAGAAGCGAATTGACAGAATTTCTTGAGAGATGTTACAGTACAGGGTACTGTATGGTTTCATCACTATGGCAATAGTAAGAAAGAACGAGAACAATGTCTACTAAACGATTACTCGGTGCTTTTGCTCACCCCGATGATGAGGGTATAGTGAGCGGCGCATTGTTACAGTATAACACGTCTGGCGTTGAAACGGGCCTGGTTTGTGCCACACGCGGTGAGGTTGGAGAAATTGCCGATCCCGCCCTGGCAACGCCTGAAAACCTGGGTCAGGTACGAGAAGGAGAGATGCGCGCCGCCGCCGAAGTGCTTGGAGTGCATAACCTCTGGTTTCTGGATTATCGTGACTCAGGTATGGCCGGTACCCCTGAAAATGCTGATGCGCGCGCATTCGCCCAGGCCAGCGCGGCAGAAGTAGTGGGCAAGCTTGTGAAGATTATCCGCGAATTTCGCCCACAGGTTATCGTTACGTTTGATGAAAGCGGTGCTTACGGGCACCCAGATCATATTGCCATCTATCGCTACACGACCAGCGCTTTTCATGCAGCCGCCGACGCCGTACAATACCCCGACCTGGGTCCAGCACACTCGGTCTCTAAACTCTATTATAGTTCTTTCCCACGTAGTGCATTGCGGGCGATTGGCGAATGGATGAGCACACAAAACTATGAAGGGTCTTTCAGCGGTCTCGATCCTGAAAAACTGGGCATGCCGGACGAACAGATCAATGTCTGGCTCAATGTAGAACCGTGGAGGGAGCAAAAGGATCGCTCACGGTCGATGCACCGCACGCAGCTCGATCCCAATAATCTCATGGCGAAGATACCAGAAGAGATTCAGCGAAATTGGAGAAATCATGAATGCTATCAATTGGCAGCATCAAGGGTGGGACCTGATGTACCAGGTGAAAATGACCTTTTCGCGCGCATTCAATAATGAACGAAGTTAGTGAGCCCTTCTCATCCCCTGCTCCAGGCTGCCGTCCAGCATTTGCCATGCCAGAGGGTGAGAAGGAATCCTTCCATCTATTGCCTGGCCCTTTACCCGGCTGAGAATACGAGCAACGATCGAATGCGGTGGTTCTATCGGCTGCAATTGACTGAAAAGAATATCGATATCATCATATGCTATTTCTTTGTCTACATATGTGAATTGTTGTGTATACTGCATTTCTTAACGCCCTCTAATCTTTCTTATTTTTCTTAAGCTTCTTGTCTTAGTACGAATTGGAAAACAAGGTAGTTTCAAAACCGGAGCATACAATTTCAGGAATGAGAAAAAATGCTAAAAAAGGCACCCGGCCTGGCCGGGTACCTTTTTTAACGAATATCGCTTTCCCCTTTTTTATTAGTGAGCGACAAGTTGATCCTGGTTCATGAGAGCGGTGCGTAGTAGAGGCTTGGCGCGCTGGAAGTAGGTTTTAGCAGTCGCTTCTGGCATATTGAGGGTTTGTCCGATCTCAGAAAAACTGAGTTGACCCGCGTAGCGTAGCAGCACTACAGAGCGAAACTTAATGGGCAGCGTCTGGATGGCATCTTGCAGTCGATACTGCAAGTCGCTTTGCTCAGCCAATTCTTCAGGGAGCGGACCATTATCAGGAATGGCTGCTAAAGGTGAAAGTTCTTCATCATCATTCACCGACTCCAGTTCTGAGAAATGAATAACCCGCTTGCGCCGCAGTTCATCAAGGCAGCGATTGCGCGCAACCTGGAAAAGCCAGGCTTTCAATGGCTTATCTGTACGCAGTGTGTTCAAGGAACCGTGCAATTGAATAAATACATGTTGTAAGATATCGCAGGCCTGGTCATAATCACCCAGGAAGCGATATATGAAGTTAAACAGCGGAGTGCTGTAACGCTTTACAAGATCCTCAAAAGCGTATGGGTCGCCGGCAAGTGTTTGTTGCGCCAACACGCCATCGCTGATATCTATCGTTTGTATTTTTGTCGTCTCTTGTATCTGCATAGTTATGTACTCCTCTTTTCTTTATATCTGATTATTAGGGTAGCGCCTTTTTGTGCACATTACAAGGATTTTCGACCCTTATAAGCTCTGCTGTAGGAGACTCTAAGCAGATACTAAACTCGCTTAAGACAAACAAATCACTTTCTTATCTCTTTTGAAGGTTGCTTAAAATTAGATAAGTTACTCGCAAGCTTGATAATAATCATTGCAGCGCATATACTCAGGTTTATAAGTAGGGGTGAACATTGTTAACTTTGTAGTTTGGGAGTGCGTTTATGTCCTCAAATCAACCTGTGAAGAAGCCCATCGAAATCCTCTTTTCCTATGCGCGTGAAGATGAAAAATTGAGAGATGAGCTGGAGAAGGGTCTTAGTGTATTGAAGCGGCAGAACCGCATAGTTTGCTGGCACGACCGCCAGATAAGCGGAGGTGATCCCTGGGAACAGGCTATTAGCTCACATCTCGATACTGCTGACATCATTCTGCTTCTGGTGAGTAGAGCTTTCATAGCTTCTGATTATTCAAATAGAGTTGAAGTAAGATATGCTCTAGAAAGGCATGAAAAAGGTGAGGTTCGTGTCATCCCAGTTATCCTGCGCCAATGCGATTGGCATAATGAACCGTTCGCCAAACTCCAGGCTTTGCCTAGAGATGCGAGACCTGTGACTGATTGGTCGAACCTTGACAATGCGCTCTATGACGTAGTTTCTGGGATTAAGAAGGTGGTCGTGGAACTGGAGAAAGGGCAGTAACAAAACTCTTAGATGGCTAACCATCAACTTTGGAAGCCGATAGTGAGATGAAGCAAGGTGACCATACTTCCAAGCAGGAGTTAAATGAGATCACTAGAGAGAACGTAGACGGATATGACCTCAAATTAGGAGATTATACCGGTACCGTCGCCCAGGTACAAACCAGTAATCTACCAAGCATCTTAATTCTTTACTAGTGTAGCTTTGTAAGGGCGCAATTCATTGCGCCCTTGGATCGGCTCCCCAGGCTGGCGCAATTCATTGCGCCCCTACAGAGTGCTCCGCCTCCCAAGCTTTGCCATTACTATCCCTTTCATCATGCCAACCTCTTCTACACGTAGCAGCAACACGCCGCTAACGTAGACCCCCACAGCGATGAGTCCAGACACCAATACAGTCAGAAACTGGCCAGTCAAATGATTGAGCGAGAAGAGCCTTATATGGCCAAATAGCACCTGTAGACCCCAGGCAACGGCAACCATAGCAATGGTTGCTGCGCTGATTTTTAAGAAGGCCGATATGATCTCGCGCAGGCGTAGAGGGCCTATTGTCATGCGCAACAATACCAGTAGGATAACGGCATGGAGCGAGTTCTGCACTGTGTTGGCGACGACGAGCGCTGGCATTCCGACGGTCTGCCAGAAAGGCAGAGCGACGGCGAGATAGCTACCGTAGCAGACAAAGCCAACGATGACCGGGGTAATGGTATTTTTTCGAGCGTAAAACGCCGAGAGCAAGAGCTGATCGATCGCCACAAAGGGCAACTGGAATGCGTAAAGTGCCAGCGCAAGCGATGTGAGCTGTGCATTGTGGGCAGTGAATCTGCCGTGTTGATAGAGCAGGGATACAATCGGCAAACCTAACACCATGAGGCCGGCGGCGGCGGGAATCATCAGGAGCAGGCCAAGGCGGAAACCAAGCAGCAGCGTCTTCTTGAAGCGTTCATTGTCTATTGCCCTGGCGTGCTCTGTCAGCGTCGGCAACACAGCTACCGATAGGGCAGTGGCAACTAACCCTGCTGGAAACTGGATCAGCGTGGTAGAGAGGCGCATAGCTAGATAGTTGGCCGCGCCTGGATCGCTGCCAGCACCGGGAGTCCTCGTGGCGAGGCTTTGATCCAGAATGATAAAAAAGGCGCTGACCAGAAAACTGAGCGCAATCCACTTGTAGAGATTCAGGATGCGACGCAACGCTGGCTGCTTTAGATCGAGCACAAACATGTAACGCAGTCGCTGGTTGCGCAATCCTGGCAGCAGTAGAGCGATTTCGCCGGCCGCGCCCAGCAATACCCCAAAGGCTAACCCATATTGCCCCAGGTAATGATTGCCAACGAGCGCACCAACTATGGCTCCAATAATGATACCGATATGATACGCGGCGGTGGCAACGGCCGGCCAGCCAAATTCTTTACGCGCAAAGAGAGCGGCCTGCAGGACCGCGAATGGCCCCAGCGCGAGCAGCGAGAAAAAGATGATGCGTGCGAACTGCGTGGTGAGCAGTTTCTCCTGTGGAGTATAGCCGGGCACCTGTATATTATTGATAAACCAGGGGGCGATGAAGAGAAAGACAATAGCCGACACTAACATGATGAGAAAGACAAGATTCACGATCGTGAAGACCAGGCGGCGCAGTTGCTCTCGCTTTTCAGGCTCGGCATAGTCGTTAAATGTCGGCACTAAGGCTCCATTGATTGAACCATTGATCAGGAAATCGTTGAAGGTCTGGGCAGGGGTGATGGCGGATAGAAAAGGGCTGGCGATGCCCTGCCCAAACGAAGCCACTACCTGCTGCCGCACCATTCCCATCACACTACTGCCCAGGTTCCCGAGCATGACGAGCGTAGCTGACTTGACGATGTGCTGCCGCTCGCCAGGGAGCGTCTCTCCCGCAGCGCTTTCTCCCAAAGGTATGGCTGATAATTCCGGTGTCGTTCCAGCGGTGCCAGCATTTACGACGGGAACCGCTTCCATACCAGTTTTTGATTCTTCAATAGAGTCTTTTGCCATGAATATTATGGTCTCCCGGACGACGGCGTTACTGGAGCTAGAACATGGAAAGCACGCGCTGAACGCAATCGCCCACTATTTCGATCTTATGAAGATCGCTCGGGAAGCTTTTTAATGGCCGCGATCAATTCGGTTGTCGAATGATGTGGCAGATATGGGATTAAACGCACGCTACCACCGTATTCCTGGACGACCTTTGCCTCTGGTAAACGGCCGGTATCAGGCTGGTCACTGGTCACGTTCGCGTAATCACCGCCCTTGACATAGATCGCTGGCTGTAGCAGGCGTACAAGCGAACCAGCGGTCGGCTCAGCGAAGATTGTTATGTAATCAACACAACTGAGCGCAGCCAGGATTTCAGCCCGCTCTTTCTCCGGCACCAGCGGCCTGCCCACGCCTTTCAGGACGCGAACCCCGGCATCGTTGTTGAGTCCCAGGATCAGGAAATCGCCGTGCGTCCTGGCTTGCTGTAAATAGCGTACATGCCCCAGGTGCAGCAGGTCAAAACAGCCATTGGTGAAGACGCCACGCTCTCCTGACTGCTGCCGGTATTCTACCACTCTGGCCAGCTCTTCGCGATCAAGTATCTTCTGTTCAGTTTCGTGTAACAGGTTGCTCATACGATTGCGCTCATCAATTCTTCCGGTGTGTTACTGGCGCAGCCCAACCGGCGAACCACCAGGGCAGCCGCGACGTTGGCGATATAGGCCGCCTCCGCCATACTGGCGCCAGTGGTCAAGGCAACGGTAAAGGTAGCGGCAACGGTATCGCCCGCCCCATTCGTATCTACGATCTCGCTCGCGTGATCGAGCTGGTGGATAGGCAGGTGCAGCGGGACCTTGTCAGCTTCAAAGAGGCTCATCCCCTCAGCACCGCGCGTAACCAGCACGCCCTGCGCGTGGTTACCCTCAAGCAGCCGGCGCCCCGCTTCGTGCAGATCAGCCTGTGTTTTGATGGTCATACCCAACGAGAGTTCCGCCTCTGGCTGATTCGGGGTCAGCGCGGTCACTCCCTGGAAGCGGGAAAGCGAGCCGTGTGAATCCACCACGACGATCTTATGCAACTCACGCGCCATTGGGATACTGAGGTTGATAATATCAGGACTGATCATGCCGTTCTCATAATCCGACATGATAACCGCATCCATAGAGGGCAAGACATCGCGTATGTAGTCGAGAATCTGTCCTTTGCTTGGCTCACCAACCTCGGAGGTGTCCACGCGGTCGATACGCACGATGTGTTGCTGGACGATCTGAGAGCTTCCCGCCACAATGCGCGTCTTTGTTGAAGTGGGGCGAGAGGAATCAGTGACAAGGCCCTCCTGGTGCATGCCCAGTTCGCTGATGGCCCGGCGCAAACTTTGGCCAGGAATATCATCGCCTACGACGCCCGCCAGGAACACTTCTGCGCCTAAAGTGCAAGCATTGACGGCTACATTGGTCGCTCCTCCTGGTACAATACGTTCCTCACTCAATTCCAGGATCAAGACAGGAGCTTCACGGGCGATGCGGGTAGGTCTGCCGATCAGGTATTCATCGGCTACCATGTCACCAATGACGAGGACACGCTTGCCACTGAAATCGCTGATGAGCGAACGGAAACGCGAACTGGTGAGACCAGGTAGCGATAGGTCAAGCGTCATGATTCTTGCGTCCCCTCAAAATCACTCGCATTGCAAAGCGAGGCAAAGCCAGCATACGCCGCCAGCGCCAGGGTTCACGATAGAGCCGGTAGAGCCATTCCAGGCCCAACTTGCGCAGAAATACCGGCGCTCGCTGTTGACGTCCCGAGAGAAAATCGTAGGCGCCGCCAACCCCTATTGCCACCGCTACCGGCAGCCGCGCGAGATTGCGCCATATCCACAGATCCTGCGCGGGGGCGCCATATGCTACGCACAACACATCGGCGTGGGCCGCTCGCACCCGTTCAATGATTTCTTCTTCTTCGTTGGGTGCAGGCGAACCGGCATACGTACCCGCGATTACCAGCCCAGGGGCTAACTCTTGCAAACGCGCGCCCGCAGCTTCCGCAATCCCTGGCGCGGCACCGAGCAGGTAGAGACGATAGCCGGTAGCGGCACAGCGCTGTGCTAATTCTGGCAGCAGGTCGGTACCCGTCACGCGCTCAGGCACAGGTCGCCCTAAATAGCGCGTCGCCCAGACAACTCCCACGCCATCGGCAACAATGAGCGCGGCAGCATTGATCGCTGTACGAAAGTCCTTATTGCGCTGTGCGTTCATGACAAACTCTGGGTTGACAGTCACGATCTGTTGGCATACTTGCGCACGGTCACTGGCTCGCCACTGCACGATGATCTGCTCGATGCTGTCGAGAGCCTGGCGCTGTGAGAGGCGATCAACCCGAACCCCGAGTACGTAGGCTGCTTCCGGCGAATGGTGTTGTGACGTAGCTTTTATTTGTGATAACGACATTTTTTTTTACCAGCTGATAAGCTCATTTTCAACATTACTAACGATAATATCCGGGCGCGTCTCTTCTATATAACGGCGTACCTGCCCCAAAATTTCTTCTGCGTGCTGCCTACTATTACTCACGCAGCTCACGCCAAGAACGGCTATTTGCCAGAGATTCTGCTCCTCGACTTCGGCAATCGCCACTTCAAAGCGGTTACGAATCCTGGCCATAACAGATTTAATGATCTGCCGTTTATCTTTTAACGATTGACTATCCGGCAAATGTAACGTAATTTGACTTACTCCTATTATCATGGGGCGAGTATAGTCTCCTTTTCCGAGGTTGTCCAGTCCTTTAGGAGCTCGCTTTCAAGCGTGCAGAGGGGCTTTTTGTTAAGGGTCACGAAATTGGCCAGAGGTTGACTTCCTATACAGAGGAGATTATACTGGTTAAGTAACTTCTTCAGTAATACGTATGTGGAATGCTTCTTAGTGCAAAAGCTCTCATTCTCCCAGCTTCTTCGCGAGTAGAATACTTGATGCTGTATGCAGTCTTCTTAGTTTGTCCAGTCTTCCTAAGTTTGTCCAGATTTCGTACAAGGAGAAGCACATGCAAAACGCGACGATGGAGGCGCCTCGCAGGCGTCCACTTGGAGTCTCGATTATAGCGGTCCTGGTAGCGATCCAGGGCATATTCTTTCTGATCTTAGGTATCCTGGCGCTTGTAGCAGTCATCGTGGCTGCCAATAGCGCAGGGACGACAGTCAATGGATATGCCATCACTGGCGCCACTGTGAGTGCTATAGCAGGAGTCCTGGCAGGCATTTTCCTGGTAGTGGGGCTGGTCTCACTCCTCTTCGCCTGGGGATTGTGGACACTCAAGCGTTGGGCCTTCTGGGCCACGGTGATCATCGAGATTATCAGCCTGCTCAACAGTGTGTTGGCTTTCACCCAACCACATGCCAACTTCTGGTCCGCTGCGGTCGGTATGATCATTCCCATTGTGATCCTGGTCTACTTCTTTGCTGACGCCAACGTGCGCGCTGCGTTCCGGACCTGATGGCCTTCGGCAACCCCTCTCGCTGACGCGAAGACGATCACTTCGCGTCAGCGAAAGAGGGAAGGGATCTTGCATGCCAAACGTGTCACCAAGACGGTGATATAGCCATCACGTGAATATCTCATCTCTTGCAAGCATTTTTCTGATGTAGAGGAAAGTATGTTATACTAGTGGCGCGAGACCCTGTTGTCTATACTGGAGAAAGGCAAACAGAGCCTATGACCATAGCCTATACATCAGGCACACAGGTTGATCATTACGAAATTATTCGTATGCTGGGGCACGGGGGTATGAACCGGGTGTATCTAGCGCGTGATGTATCGAATCAGCAAGAAGTCGTTCTCAAATTCCCCAATGATGATTTAATTGGCAATATTGCTGTCTTTGAGCGCTACAAGCGCGAAGCCGAGATAGGCAATCGCCTGCATCACCCGCATGTGCAGCAACTGCTCAATACTGATGAAAAGCGCTCGGAAGAGTACCTGGTGGTGGAGTATATCAAAGGGCAAACCTTGCGCGCCGTACTCGAAGAGCACGCCCCCAATCCATTGCCGATTGCCGAGGCGATCCGCATCACGCTACAAATTTGTGATGCCCTGGCATACTGCCATGAACAAGGCATCTTCCATCGTGATATTAAGCCTGAGAACATCATGATACAGGAGGATGGCAACATCAAAATCATTGATTTTGGTATCGCTCTACTCGAAGGTGCGCGGCGCGTGACCTGGCGCGGCCTATCAGGTACGGTGGGCACGCCTGATTACATGTCACCGGAACAGCTCAAGGGCGAGCGTGGAATGGCTGGTTCTGATATTTATGCTGTCGGTGTGATGCTGTATGAAATGCTCTGTGGTCGTACACCATTTGAGGGTGAGAATATCTTTGCTATTATGAACCAGCATATCTCGCAGGATCCGCCCTCGATCCTCCTCATGAATCCGCAGCTCTCGCCGGCACTGGCTACCGTAGTAATGCGGGCCATTCGTCGTGACCAGGATAAGCGTTACCAGTCGATGAGCAATCTCCTCCATGATCTGCGCAACCTGGAAGAGGTCAAGCCGGTGCTTTATGAGCCAGAGACGCAACGTCTCAACCACTCTGTGCGAACAGCTATCACGGCCACCCTCATTATCATCGCCATTTTTCTACTGATTGGCGTGCTGGGCTTCCTTGCGCAGTTTGCCCATACTATCGGCCATTAAGATCGCGACCCCGCTCTGGCTACGCTGCACTATACCAGGAGAAAAAGAGAGTACCGATGCAGATCCCATCCCCCCAACCGATCTATATTATTGGCGATGTCCATGGCCATCTGAAAAAGCTTGTCAAGCTGCTGCAGGATGCGCAATTGATCGA
The DNA here is from genome assembly GCA_001919995.1 of Ktedonobacter sp. 13_1_20CM_4_53_11. The sequence continues at coordinate 10,621 of MNIY01000081.1, read as the reverse complement.
CGCTGAACACTCCTGGAAGGCGGGAACAGCTACGCTCTGGTTTATAGGCGATTTTGTTGATCGTGGACCTGACGGCATTGCTGTGCTGGATCTGGTGATGCGCTTGCAGGCAGAAGCAACTGCCGCTGGTGGCTCTGTTGCGTCGTTGCTTGGCAACCATGAGATGATGTTGCTTGCAGCCTATCGTTTCGGCAGGCGCTCAACGGGGCTGGGGAGCAATTTTCTGACCCGCTGGAAACAGAATGGCGGAAACCGCAAGGATATCGCCAGTTTGACATCGCGACACCTCGATTGGATGGCTCATCTGCCTGCAATGGCGCTGGTGGATGATTACCTCTTCATGCATGCGGACGCTCCCTTCTATATCAAATGTGGACGTACCGTTGATGAGGTGAATGCTGCCTTCAACAAGCTGTTAAGCCGGAGCGATGCATTAGCCTGGGAAGAAATGTTGGAAGATTTTGCCCGGCGTGGAGCGTTCACGCACGCGACTAATGGCGAAGAGTTCGCCCGCCGCTTTCTGAGCATCTTTGGCGGGCAACAACTGATACACGGTCATACTCCCATCAGTTCCATGCTGCGCTGCCCACCCGGAAAGATAGATAGTCCCTGCATATATGCAGGTGGGCAGTGTGTCAACGTTGACGGCGGTATGTTCCTCGGCGGGCGCGGGTTTGTGTATCAATTACGCGTCCCTGGTGGATCAAACGCCCCTGCATAATATTTGTATAATTTGCATACTCACGTGGTTGCTTTCCTCAAAAAGTTGTCAAGAAAGTTATTGCTTTCCTCAAAAAGTTATCAAGAAAGTTTCGCTTCTTGTCTGTGATTACCCAGGTGTAACATAAGTGTTGTGCACAGTGCACAAAATACTATGATCATTTTTTCCTATTTTGTATGTAGTACCTGGGGGTTAAAGTGCATATACTTTGCCAAGTAACACCAGCGAAAAGGAGCAAACAGAACCAATGAAAAAATTAAGTTTATCACTATTGCCACATACATATGCTGTTTGTCAGTTCCATCCCGATAAACACATTCCCTATTGGGCTCTGATGGGCGACTTTGTCTCGCTGACACGTACAAATGAGGAACTATCTATCGCCTGCCAGGAGGACAATGTTCCAGATGACATAGAGGCGGAGAGAGGATGGCGCTGTTTGCAGGTGCAGGGAGCCTTCGATTTTTCCGCAGCAGGCGTCCATGCCTCGCTGGCTATTCCACTGGCCGAGGCGGATATCAGCGTCCTGGCGATTGCTACATACGCGACCGATTACTTACTGATCAAAGAGAAGAATGTGGAACGGGCCTTGCAGGTTCTGGAGCAGGCCGGTCATTACATTGATCAATAAGGTACCTCTCGCCTGTCAATGAACCTTTGCGGTTAAAAGCCCCTGGACCTTCACCTGCCATCTCTTGTTGTGATATGCCTGCTACTTCCTGCTGATCTTTTCGCCCCTTTTGATCTTTCACAGAAACCGAGCCAGGAAGCCCCCGTCTTTCCGGGCGGGGGAGGAATGGCCTTTCCTTGTCAGGTGGATTGGGTGGCGGGGACTGCATGCCGCCCTCCTTGCTGGTAACGATAGCCATCGTTGCGATGGATGGGACGGCAATACCGATAACTGATCCCGGCCTGGCGTCCAGCTTTGGTCCTCAAATCGAAAGAGCCGCTGGCTCGTGCCAGCACGCGCCCAACATGCGTCCCCGCCCTCGCCCCCGTGGGAACCACCGCCCGCACCAGGTCACCCGTCTGGTAGCCGAAATGCACCTTCTTCCGCTGCCTATGGCGGATGGGAAAGCCATGCTCATCGACGCCGCACATTTGCCGGTTGCCATGACCGGTGGCTTCGATCAGCAAAGGAACCACCTGGCTCGTTTCCAGAGGCTGTGGGGTGCTCTGGCCGACACACGCTGCATCGAGCCAATGCGTTTTCGGCAGATGCCGCTTCGCCCGGTTGTATTTGGTCAAACCGCCACTGCTGGTCTCCAGGGGTAAGCCGGTCGCCTTCAGCCGTTCAAAGAGGTGCCAGCGGGTCGCATTGACGGCGGCAGCAGCTTTGAGCGGCGTTTTCGCCTGGGCCAGGATGCGTGCCAACACGTCTGGCTTCTTGTTCAGGAAATCCTCGATGAGTTGCGTGCCCTTCTTGACGTTACACGGCTCGCAGGCCAGGGTGAGGTTGCTCACGCGATGCGTGCCGCCTCGTGCGCGGCAGAGGATGTGCTCAATCTCCAGGGGAACATCCTCAGCCCCGCAGTAGGCGCATCGCCGCCCCCACTTTGCGAGCAGGTATTCCCGCGTCTCATAGCCCATGCGTTCCCCTTGTTGGTACTGGGCGCCAGTGATCTCCGGGTTTTGCATGGCCTGCATATCGAACTTAACCAGTTCCATGCTGATCACCTCAATGGGGCACAAACGCCTCAGGCGCCCTACCCAGGTCAGCATGTTGGCAACCCGGCTTTCCAGCGAGGGCGGAAGCCGCCCTTTTCTCCTGGAACTCTTGCGGTTGTGGAAGCGCGGCTTGCGGTACCGCGTGAAACGTGAGCGTCTCTTGCGCCGCACGCCACGCCGGGCATCTATGCGCTTCTTGATGCTGGCTCCCCGATGGCCGAGTTCTGCCGCCCACACCACTTCCCCGCTCGCGTCATCGACCAGGGCCAGCCCGCTCGTCTTCGCCCCTGGATCAAGTTTGAGCCGCAGGGCAGACACCGCAGGGGAGTCCACTTGCGTCTTCAGGATGAGGGTAAAGGGGTACCTGCGATACACGGCGGCCTTGCCCTCTTTGAGCAACAGGCGTGCTCGGCCCGGATGCACTGGGTCTAAGGGCTGTTTGGTCATATCCAGGAGCAACACTTTTGACATGATGGGGTCCTCTTTGCTCTTGCGAGCCTCCGGCAAGCGCCGGGTGATGTTCGCCTCGACAAGGTTATGGAGCGGTTTGACGCAAACGACACTGGGGTAACCCGCTAGCCCTGTTTAATCGATTGCCGCAGCGGTCCGGGCTGGCGTCGCACCCGGACGTGCCTATGGATTCGCTCCTAACGTAGGCTCTGTTTCAAGCCTGAGTCTGGTCATGTTCCGGGCTTGTAGCGAGACGATGAGCCTTGCTGCAAGCCCCCGCATTCGATGCAGGGGTTCATGACTCCTCCAATAACAGCCCCTGGGTTTTAAGGTTGTGACGACTCCCTCAGACTCCCGGAGCCTGCGGCACGCGACGAATGACGCGGCATGCTCGTCCCACGGCAGGAGTCCGTTTAATACACACAAGCGAGCGTTCGCTCAAAAGCAACTGGTGTCTGGCATGGCACTTCGGGAAGACGTGAGTGCTTTTGCCGCGGCGAACGATTTCCCCGCGAACCCAGGAAACACTCTTCTTTTCTTCAGGTGCCTGAAGACTCCTGTCCTATTCTTTTTGGGGGGAGCAAAAGTGGAAATGAACCCCACCCAAGCTCCAAATAAGGAACGCCACTTTCATCCCCAGCTTGAAAGACAGGGGCTTGAAGCTCCGGAAGGTTGTAATACGAAGAAAAACACCCACTCGAATGTCTTTTACCTGAGGAACAACCATTGAGATTCGACTAGTATAGTCACCTCTGGTACAATGTTCTAGGATGATTCGTTTTACAAAGGAGTTAGATGAAGATGGTAGAAACAAGTACACAGGGCGGGGGGCGTCCAAACCTTCCAATGGCAGGTATTTCTCAACCGAAGCGAGAGGAAGTGTTAAACCTTCCACGCGTGCATATTTCCTCGCATCCGGTCATGGCTCATAAAATGACAGCGCTGCGCGATAAGAACACACAACCACCGGAGTTTTACCGGCTGGTGAAGGAGATCGGCGCCCTGCTGGCTTACGAGGCAACGCAGTCTCTAGCCCTGGAGCCGGCTCCAATTGAAACACCGATGGCGACGATGGTGGGACAACGGCTGGCCGGTGGAATCGGGGTCACGCCCATACTCCGGGCAGGTCTTGGCCTCGCAGAGGCATTCCGCGAAGTCATACCAGATATCCAGGTCTGGCATCTAGGCCTGCGACGCGACGAGCGTACCCTGCAGGCCATGGAGTACTATAATCAGTTGCCGCATAAGGTTGATCTACAGGTGGCCTACGCCATCGACCCGATGCTGGCGACGGGGGGATCGGCCATTGATGCCATCAATATACTCAAACTGCGCGGTATTCCTCGCCTCTCCTATGTTTGTATTATCGCGGCGCCCTATGGTCTGCTCAAACTCTCCCAGATGCATCCTGACATCGACATCTTCGTTGCAGCGCTTGATGAGTCCTTGAACGATGTCGGATATATCGTGCCTGGTCTGGGTGACGCCGGAGACCGTCAGTTTGGCACGTTTTAAGTTAGAGTGTGTGCCCCGCAGGGGTTTTTACGAGTCATGCACCTTGCGGGCTACACAAACACGGTAGATTCACGAGAATATCATGCCAGTACCACCTTACATGCCGCGTCCGAATCCGGAGGATGAGAACGAAGCGCAGGCAGAAGAATACATGGACGAAGTGAATGAGCTCCCTCCACTCGCCGAAGAAGCGCCACCCTCTGGTGCAGCTGAGGCTGAGGCAGCAGCAACTGAACCTGAAATAGTCTTGCCGACGATGGCGCAGTATGAGACCAATGGAGGGCCACTTGGCTGCTGCATGGGTATCGTGGTTGGGGTCTTGATCAGCCTCTTGCTCGGCATAATTGGCTTTGGACGGGTGACCGCTAATTTAATCGTTTTCCTGGTTCATGTCGATCCCGCAACCAACATACGCATCGCCACCGCTCTTTTTACGGTCATCGGTACGGTGCTCGGCGGCTACATTGGTTGGAAAGTGGGCAAGCGCCTGTACCGCGAATATGAATTGTCGCCGAAACGGCAACAGAAGCTAGAGCGCCTGGAGAAAAGGCAAGTTCAACGTCTGCAGCGGAAACGCTGATGTTCCGCCACTCATGTAGATCATCCAACAGCCATTCCTACAAATTTAAGATAACACCCACCTTTTTTGTCAACTGGATGTAATCTTCATGATAACCTGCCCGTTATAAAGATAGAGAAGGAAAAGATAAAAAGACGTGTAATTTCAGGGGGTAGGCATGTACGTTGTTATTTTCTGCGATATGGAAGGGATTTCTTGTATAGAACACTGGGACCAGGTAACCGGCGGAAAGGCGCTCTACGAAGAGTGCCGCAAGCTCTATACGGATGAGATGAATGCAGCGGTTCGCGGTGCCCGCGCCGCCGGAGCAAGCAGGATCGAAGTGGTGGATTGTCATGGTGCGGGCGGCGCCTATAGTTTTAAAAGTTTTATTCCTGAGCGCCTGGAAGCTGGCGCGCAATATATTTTCGGCTATCCCTGGGCACGCTACATCACACCTTTCGAGCAGGGATGTGATGCCATCTTATTCGTGGGAGCACACGCCATGGCGGGTACGCCCGATGGCGTACTCTGCCACACTGTTTCCTCGGAAGCCTGGTACAACGCGTGGATCAATGATACGCTGGTCGGTGAGAGCGGTATCCTGGCGGCCATCGCCGGATGTTGGGATGTCCCCGCGGTATTTGTCTCTGGTGACGAAGCAACCTGCCGCGAGGTGACCGCGCTGCTGGGGGACGAGGTGACAACAGCGCCGGTGAAAACGGGTCTTGGCCGCTTCTCATCGCGCAATATGGCTCCTAAAGATGCCTGTTCATTGATCGAGATGCGCGTGGCCCAATCGCTGAGTTTGCGCAACTGGCCAAAACCCTACAAAACGACCGCGCCAGTGACATTCAAAGTGGATCTGGCAACGCCTGACCATGCCAGTGACTTCATGGGACGCACCGGCGTCCGTTTCGAGGGTCCACGGACAGTGGTATCTACGGCCGATACGTTTTGGCAGGCTTGGGATCAGTTCTGGTACAGGAATTAGCTACTTCTCACTTCATTATCGTTCTGCGATCCTGAACACGGCCATGCGCGATCGAAGCGAGTTGGTCAACTCTACCAGCTGTGATAAAGATTGCTGCATATGACGCATGTGCAGCGTAATTTCGCTGGTCATACGCGCGATCTGTTCAACGGCGCTGACAACCTGTTGCGATCCCTGCTCTTGATTATCTGTGGCGGCACAGATGCCCTGTACCAGGCCAGCCATCTGTTCGGTGACGACACTGATTGCATCGAAGGCTACCCCCGTTTGCGTGACCAGCTCTGTCTGCTTCACCGCTTCAAGAGTATTCTGTTCGACGCTATGTGAAATTGCGGTGGTCTCACGTTGAATTGCCCGTATGTGGGAGGCCACTTTCTTAGCCGCCTCCGCGCTATTCACTGCGAGCGTTCGTATTTCCTGCGCGATGACCACAAAACCATGCCCTTGCTCACCCGCTCGTGTCGCCTCTATCGCGGCATTGAGTGCTACTAGATTCATACGCGTCGTCAGATCGGTGATAGCCAGTATCGTCTCGTTGATTTCTTGACCACTCTCGCCCAGCCGTTTCATGATACGCGCGGAGAGAGCCGATGCTTCACGCACCTGGCTCATGCCCTCAACCGCACGGTCAACGGCACTCTGCCCATCAAGCGTGACATCTACGGCCTCGAGGACAACCCGCGACAATTCCGAAGCGCTGCTCGACAGTCTCGTCATGGTTTCGGCGATTTCATCGATGGCATGCGAAATGTGCTGGACCTGCAAATCTTGCTGGCTGGCATCCCGTACCAGCAGGTCAGAGCTACGCTGGACATCGCGTGCATGTTTATCTACCGCATGCGTTACCATCTGCACGTTGCCCAGGATGCCGCTGAACTCTTCCACCATCTGGTTGATAGCCTCACCTAAGGGCTGCAATTTCTCATGGCTAGAATGGATGCGTACGCGCAGATCGCCACGTTGAATCTGCTCAACATCGTTCAACAAGGCGGCGATCGCCTTATCCAGCACCTGTGATTCGGCCTCATTTTCCTGGAAGATGCGCACATTGTCAATCGCTATAGCCGCCTGGTTAGCAAATAATTCGGCCACCTCGATGCTTTCCAGCGTGGGAATTTTGCTGTCCTCTGGATCATCCAGCGAGAGGAAACCTAAGAGCTTCTTTTGACGGGGGCTAAAGAGGGGCACAATTAAGGCATCGTCGGGATGCCATCCGCCAGGCTGATAGTCATCCACCGATTTATTGATGACCGACACGATATCCGAGATGTCCTCAACATATTCGTGCGAAATAAAATAGCTTTGACTGATACGAAACTCCGGCCGCATTAGACGGAGCACCTGTTCAACCGGTCGACGGACCGCTCGTAAAACATTGATGTTCTCTTCTGACATCCCCGCGAAGGCGTATGGAGATAGCAAATCGCTTCCTTCTTCGATCAGGTGAACGACGAGGATGCGAAAACCCGTACAAGCACTGGTGGAGGCTACGATCTGTTGGAGGACCTCGCTTAAGCCCAGGCCTGTGCGCATAATGTTGCTAAGACGTAATAATTCTTTGATTTGCCGGGTCCGTCGCTGCGCAGCGATATCCACTTCTAAAGGGACATCCGCACCCGTTAGTGATAGCGAGTGACTGTCTCCAAGAGTAGGCTGCGGGATGTGTTCACGTTCCCATTGGGCCTGCTCAGCGGGAGAGCGAAAACGGACGCGCAAGGGCACGTACCAACTCTGTTGCCTTCGTTCTGACATTATCGGTGGCTGCTTTCTCTGATAGTAGATAGATGAGGTCAGGTTAACTAACTCTACCGAGGATACCATATCCCGTGTGGCTACACAAGTATCATAGGAAGCACAGGTTAAAGCGGCTGCCCCTGGCGAAACCAGGGGCAGCCGCTTTAACCTGTTCGTCTTCAAAACTCAAGATATGGAGCGTAATAGCCTTCGAGCGTACGGGGAATGCGGCCAGTCAGAAACGTACCTTCCGCCCTGTGCTCTTCAAGATCTACGCGTCCCCTACGATGAAAGAGCTCTACCAGCTCACTTTTCTCGTACGGGATCGTCACCTGCACCATCTCCATACTATCTGCCAGCACCTGGGCGATCTTCTCACGCAGCGCGCCCAGGCCAACGTGTTTCAAAGCAGAGACGGGTACAGCGTTGGGATAGAGGCTGAGGTCTAATTCCGACGGTTCATCCAGCAGGTCTATTTTATTCAATGCCGTGACACGTGGCTTCTCGCCGATCTGAAGATCATGCAATACTTCGTTGACCGTCTCGCTCTGCTCGATAGCATTTTCATGGCTCGCATCTACTACCTCCAGGAGCAGGTCGGCATCGATAACCTCTTCAAGCGTGGCGCGAAATGCCGCGATCAACTTAGTAGGCAATTTCTGGATAAAACCAACGGTGTCGGTGTACAACACCTCCTGGTTGCCCGGTAACATCTGGTGGCGGGTAATGGGGTCGAGGGTGGCAAAGAGCTTGTTCTCTGCGATTACTTCTGACTCGGTGAGAGCATTAAAAAGGGTCGATTTACCTGCATTGGTATAGCCAACGATAGCCACGACGGGAATAGCCTGGGCGGCGCGCTGCTGACGATGAAGCGATCGCTGCTCACGGACGTTTTCAATGTCCTCGCGCAAGTCAGCGATACGGCTGCGAATGCGGCGGCGATCCATTTCCAGCTTTGTTTCACCGGGGCCGCGCACGCCTATCGCTCCTCCTACGCCTGCCGCACCTGCACTGCGCGTACCTCCCGCTTGCTGGGAAAACGCTACGCCTCGGCCAGTCAGGCGGGGCAGGCGATATTCTAATTGGGCCAGTTCAACCTGCAACCGCCCTTCACGAGTCCGGGCATGCTGCGCAAAAATGTCCAATATCAAGGCCGTCCGATCGATGACACGCGCGTTAAGCATTTTCTCCAGGTTACGCTGCTGCGAAGGTGATAACTCGTCATCGAAGATTACCAGGTCAAACCCCAATTGCTTCTCCAGGTCACCCAGTTCTTGCGCCCGGCCCTTGCCAATGTAGGTCGCTACGTCGGGATGATGCAGCCGTTGAATCATCGTGCCGACGACATCCGCGCCCGCTGTACTTGCTAATGCTTTCAATTCACTGAGGGAATCTTCAACGCTCCACAAACTATCTTGTTCGTCGCTCTCTACTGCGACGAGGTAGGCATGTTCATGTCTACCGTGAGCACCTGTCTCGATTGTACGATCTTGCTTTGTCGTTTGTATGTACCTCCGCCTTTATTGATTTTTCTGGTAACGCTACTGTTATTGTATGCATCCACAACTCATAAAGCAAGCTTTACTTTTAGGACCTGGGTGGCTGTGGCAATGCCGGCAACTGACTGACAAAGAAGGCATTCACCTTTGCAAACAGGCTGTTGGTGATGGCTTGATTGTAAAAATCATGCCAACTTTTATACTGCTCGACCTGGAGGTTGAGGCCATGAGCAATGCTTGCCGTGGGCAAGAGGCTAGACTGAATACCATGCAGGAAATTACCGAGAATGATGAGAAACACCAACCATAACACCCATGCCTCGACAAAACCGATTGCCCCGCCGAGCAAGGTATCCACCGGGCCAAGCAATGGAATGCCTTTCGTTATATTACGCACGGAGGAGCCGAGAATGTGGAGGACAAGTGCGGTCCCGAAAAACAAGACGACGTATGAAATGAGAGGAGTAGCCGACAAGCCGCTCGCCGCGAGCATAGCTGTGAAACCTGGTCCATAGTGGGACGCTACAAAAAATCCTATTGGGATACTGAGCAAGGAGAACAAGCTAATCACTGCTCCATTCCTGAAACCGCTGAAGACGAGCAGGATGACCGTCACCAGAAAGAGAATATCAACGATACTCATTGAGCCGACCATATTTGATGACCCTCCAGGTAATATACAGTAGAAGAATAGATGAGCCTATTCTATATACTTACTTATACGTTATGGAGGGCCATATGTTAAATGCCAGCTATACTTTCCGGTTCCGGCTTACTCTGCTTGCTGTTTGTTTCACTTGTTTCACTTGTTTCATTTGTTTCACTTGTTTCATTTGTTTCACTTGTTTCACTTGTAGCAGATGTGATTTTGTATCAAAATCAGTTTACAAAGTAGCGGATGTGGCCTATACTTCTTCTTGTAAGCCGTTCGATGCTTCTTCCGGTTGAAGAAAAGAGCGACTGCAAAAGGGGTGCATCTTGCGTCAACTTGAACATGAAGGAACTATGGCAGCTGAATTTGAGATCATGGACCTTGATCCACAACAGGAGGGCAGCCGGACCGTAAACCGGTGGGTAGATGGTCAAGGTTTCTCGTTTCGAACACGCGTGGGGATGGCTCTTTTCACGATACTCGGTGTCGCTCTTTTTTCCCTGCTGCTGGTGAGACCGTTGCACTTGACTGGAGCTTCCCATCTCGAACAAGCTTCCAATGGACACATTTCCACGCCACCAAGTCATGCCCAGCTGCATTCTGTGCAGGTGTTAGTTGTTCATCAAGTCATCTATGTCATAGACCAGGATGGAAAGGTGAGAGCGCTTTGGACGAGGCATAAGTATATGTACTTGCTCTGGCAATACTCTGTTGCCCCGTCCTCTCATCTTTTAAGAGTAGATCACAATGTACTGTATCTTGCTACTCCGGATAGGAATATCATAGCGCTACGAGCCAGCGATGGCGCTGTTCTCTGGACGAGAAGACG
>MNIY01000165.1 GCA_001919995.1 Ktedonobacter sp. 13_1_20CM_4_53_11 | reverse complement strand
CTGTTCCAACTGCTGAATTACCGCTACAACTCACACTATCCCACCGTGATCACAGCGAATAAACAGGGGCTAATCGGCATCGATGAACGCATTCTTTCACGTATTTCCGACACTGCCCTGGTAACGAGAGTAATAATTAATGGCGCAATAGACTTTCGACCACATAATCCCAGGCGTTAACACCTGATATAATAGCTCCAGGGAATGGAGGCCTCCTGATGCCAACCTGTCGTAGCTGTAGTGGCACTGGCATTATTGCTATAAGTGCTGTATGTCAAAAGTGCAGTGGCACAGGTGAAATCATCGCCTACGACAGCGATGGAACCGAGAGCATGAAGCTTTGCCCCAGTTGCGAAGATGGCCTGATCTACATAGAACAGATATGCAGCTCCTGTAAAGGTACAGGTCAAATAGAATCCCCGTGACGCACGAGCGGGCAGGTAGAGACACTTCTCAACCTATTCTTGCGTTTGTATCTTGCAGGTGCTATGATTACGTTACAAGTGCCCGATCTTGCGGGCATCCTCTGTACATTTCGTTTTTTAACTGACGGTATATCTCGCCCAATATATACAATGGAGAGAATGACAAACCGTACGTTGTTTTAGATAAGTAAGGAGTTAACATGGGCGCCGTTTTTAACCCAAATGATCCAAAATGGATAAAAGGACGAGCCGAAATTCTTGAACCCAGGGGTATTATCCCCAATGTAGTCGAGTCAACACCTCGTGGTGAGCGCGGCTGGGACATTTTTTCCCGCCTCTTGAAAGAACGTATCATTTTCATTGGTACACCCATTGACGACATGGTCGCCAATGTGACAGTCGCGCAACTATTGTTCCTGCAGAGTGAGGACGCTACCAAAGACATCAACATGTATATTAACTCTCCTGGTGGGAGTATCTATGCAGGTCTGGCGATCTACGACACTATGCAGTGGCTCAAACCAGATGTCTCAACCGTCTGTATGGGCATGGCAATGAGTATGGGCGCTGTCCTCTTGACCGCCGGTCAAAAAGGCAAACGTTTCTGCCTGCCAAATTCGACAGTGTTGATTCACCAGCCGCTCGGCGGTGCAGAAGGTCAGGCAGCTGATATCGAAATCACTGCCCGCGAAATCCTGCGCTTGCGTCGTAACATCTACGAGATTCTTGCCAAGCACACCGGTCAGACAACCGAGCGCATTATGCAAGACTCTGACCGCAACTACTACCTCTCCGCGGAACAGGCGGTCGAGTATGGTCTCGTTGATGAGGTGCTTACAGAAGGCGAAGAGGCTCTCTCGCGCTAAGCTTAAGCCAGCGAGATAATGATTAATGAGATAAAGAGTATAGAGCTGTTTGCTTCTATACTCTTTATCTCTCACATTGACGCTAAGGGAGGTTCTTTGCCAAAAAAGCCGATACCCACTCTCACGGGACGTACCGTTCGCTGTCTACTGTTTGACCTCGGTGATACGCTCTGGTTTCGCAAGGATTTGGCTGTATGGCAGCAATTAGAGAACGCCTCGAATGCGCAAGCTGCCGCATTACTACGGCAGACTGTTGCACCCGTCTCCCTACTCGATAGAACTGATATTGCACTGGGCCAGCATCTCCGCGATGCGACGGATGAACAGATCCGTATCATGATTCGTCAGGACCCTGGGCTCGAGCCTGACTGCGCCCATGCCGTTGTGCAGGTACTGCAGCAGTGGAGCATAGAGGGAGTTACTCGCGATATCGGTGCAGCCGTCTTTGAGGCGTTGCGCGTGCGTATACTGGGGTCACGCCCACTTTTTGATGACGTTATCTCGACTCTCACCATCTTACAACAGCGCGGCTTTCAATTGGGCATCGTTACTAATCGTCATTGGGGAGGGCAATTGTTCCAGGAAGACTTGCAAACGCTTGGACTGCTGAACTTTTTTGACCCACGCCATATAGCGATTTCAGCCGATCTCGGTATTCGCAAACCGAATCCTGCAATTTTTCTCCATGCACTCAATGCTCTGCATATTCCGCCAGAAGAAGCCGTGATGGTGGGCGACTCACTCAAAGCAGACATTCCAGGGAGTAAGATGCTGAATATCTTTACCGTCTGGAAACCAGGTGTACACAGGCAAACCCACTTGATCGCTACTGGAGCGACAACAGCAGCACTTTCGACTCCCACCTTTCCCGAAGCAGGTTATGGAGGGGAGCGATACGACAATTTGTCTGAGGGTTTACTTATCACCGATGATGACTACGTCCTCGCGCATGTGCAGAATCGCGAAGGCAGGTGGGATCAACATATGCAGAGTGAGATCGAGCCTGATCTCATCATTGAAAACGTGAGCGATCTGCTAGACATTTTCACTGAAGTAGGTGTGCAATGACCCCTGTTATACGCAAATGGTTTTTTGAAACACTCTACAAAAACCGCTATCTCTACCGCTTTGCCAGTACTGTGCCATTCGCTGGACAATGGCGCATCTGGCAACGTCTGGTGCTGCCACGTATCACAGGCCACGACATCCTGGAGCTGGGTTGTGGCCTGGGAGACCTGCTGGTAGATATGATAACGGCAGGTTATGACTGTCGCGCCGTCGAGCAATCTCCACAAATGGTGGCGGCTGCCCGCGATACGCTCCAGCGTCACAAGCTGGGTGAAAAAAACTGGGTTCTCCAGGGGTCGGCCCAGCGCCTTCCTTTCACCTCGGCATCATTCGATACGGTGGTGAGCACCTTCCCCTCTGAATACATCTACGATCCTGACACTATAGCGGAGGTCGCGCGCGTCTTGCGCCCAGGCGGTCGCTTGATTATCATTGAAGGTGCCAACCTTCTCCCCGTGGGATTTCTCCAATCATTCCTGTTCCTGGTGCAAATCCTCGTCTATGGCCCTTCAGCAGTCTACGGTCCGCGCAAAAAGCACAATCTGGACGAAGAAATGGCCCGGAATCAGAGCACATTAAGTCCTGAAGATAGGATTATATATACGAATCGTGATACGGCTGCAGGCGTTACTACGAATGAAGTGCCCCATGCCTGGTTTGGTCAACACATTCCCCTGGAACAGTTTAGCCTGCGTCGCCGTTCTGAACGTGTGCGTAGTCAACGCTGGGAAGTATATATCACGATTGGAGAAAAGATTCAGTAGGGACCCGATACTGACTTTTCACAATATCATCCGGATACCATGACGGGCCCGTCCGTTTCCCCACAACTGGTCAATGCTATTGTTCAGAGCGCACAGGAACATCTTCCACATCCACATTATCGCCCCGGATATTTACGTTGCCTTCGCGCTCGATATGAGGCACTTCCCGCTGCACAGTCCCTGAAAAACGCCTGGTCTCCTGTACATGGCGCTTACCTACAACCAGTTCTTCAATCACAACTGGCCGCTTCTCGATCATTACCTGCTCCGTGCGAATAGGAATCCTGATAACCTCGCCCTCGCCAATCTCGACGAGCTTACCGATTGGCTGATCCTGGTTATCAGGGAGATCCGGGCTGTTGGATAGTTGATCACTGGCATCAACAGAATCTGTCGCGATAGAACGGCGCTCGATAACCAGTTCCTCGCGCATCACCGGTACGGTGATGGTTCTCTCTTCTGTGACCACCACTTTGCGAATAAAGACTTCGCCGATCTCTACCGGGTGTTTGCGCGGTTGGAGTACCTCTTCGCGCAACTGGATAGTGTGAGCATCCTGCATATATTCAGTCCGTGAACGAGCATCGTATGCTCCGAAACGGGAGAGAATATCGCTCGCCTCCTGTTGGCGACCGTACGATTGTACTGTCACGATCGCGGAACCCCTCTCGTACTCGTGTTGGTAGTACTCGAGCTCGTCTTTCGGTATGCCCTGCTCTGTGAGAGCATCGAAGACACTCCCATCTCCCTGCCCTGAAAACTTGCTCATGAGCGTTTCCAGGAGACCGCCAGCCATGGCGCCTTTGCCCGAATACCGGATCTGATCGTCTCTAAACCCGGCATGCCGTAGTTCATCAACGGCCTGTTCCGCCAGGGCGCGTTCTCTAAAAACACCTACAACGATTGGACTTTCAGTCGTTTCCATGAGCTATCTCCTTATAACAGATGATGTGGAGTCTACTAACAGAAAATAGGCAACGGCGTAGGCGTAAAGCTTCACCCAGGCCAGTTGCCTATCTTTCCTGCTCCAGTTTCTCCTATTGGTTGTTAATGTTGCTATCCCGAATGTCGGTGTCATCACCCTGAACATTCACATCGCCCTGGTGTTCGACGCGAGCCTCTTCTCGGTGAACCGTGTCCGAAACCCGCTGGGAATCCTGGACCTGCCGCTTGCCGAGGGAAACCTCTTCTCTCACTACAGGCTGCTTATCAACCGTCACCTGCTCCTCGCGAACAGGAACCCTGTAGGTTTCGCCTTCACCTATTGGCGTATCTGATGGCTGGCCCGAAGCAGCATGGCGCTCGATGACCACCTCTTCACGATTAACCGGCACATCGAAAGACTGCTGTTCAGAAACCACATCTTTGCGCAGGCCAACTGCGCCAGTCTCTACTGACTGCTTATTGGCACGAAGTTGTTCTTCACGCAGCTGGACATTTTGCCCCGCCTGGGTGTTATAGTCAGTCGCCTGACCAGCAGTGTTAGCATAGCTGCTTGTGCCGGTTGTCTGACCAGAACGAGACGCGTAATCATAACCACCATCGCGAGACAGGATCTGGGATGCCTCCTGTTGTCGGTCTCTCGTATTGACTACCACAACAGTACGGCCTGACTCAAACTCACCATTGTAGAAGGTAGCCTCATCTTCGGGCAAACCCAGATTCTCTAAAGAATTGGTGATGCCAGAACCGCCTTTACGCACAGAATATCTGATCTGATCTTTGCTGAATCCAGCACTCATCAGGTCATTCATTGCCTGCTGTGCCTGGGCCTCATCTTGAAAGACACCTACTACAAAAGAACGATTCGTTGTTGTCATAATTTTTCTCCCTTCGAACATTATGAGCAATTGTAAAGCGATAAGCACCCTTTTGCAGGTACTCCCTTTTCACAATTCCTACCCAACAAAATGTTTACCACTTTGTCCATCTTAACTTTTGTCTCGTTCAGACCCTCCTTACACGAATCAAGTTTATCAAAAGTTGCATTATGTTCCATTTCCAATGCGGCTCTTTAAAACCCGCTATTTTTCTGTTTGTAGATATATTGCACTGCTTATACGTATGTAAAACCGCACGAGAAGCCCATTCCTTGAAATAACTTTTGACAAACCATGGACAAGCATTCTACTGAGTCCTTGCTGAAACAGAGACAATATGGCAAAGAAGAATTCCTATTACACCTCTACCTTTTCAAACCAGTATATAGTTACCACGCCAGATCCGACAGGCAAGTATTATGTATGTCTACAATCTCCCAAAAATTTTAGACATTTGGAGATAATACATGTCATCCTTCGCTGCGCTCAGGATGACATGCAGGACAGCGCTCGAGGCCGCTCACGGGAAATCTTCTCTCCAAATGTCTAAAAAAATTTGACGTATGCCCGTGAGGCGGTTATAATCATCTGGATATATATGCAGCATTTCTTTGGGGAGCACGGGAAGCAAAGTGCAATTCTGGCGCCCGCGAGGGGTGCCAGGCGACCGCCATGGTCGCCCTCGACTGTCTTTTTTTAAGGAATAATACCAATGCCAAAAATGTATGGATGGGTGCGTGAGGTAGTGCCCGAAAGCCCTGCCGATCTCGCAGGTCTACAACCCGGTGATCTTATTCGCACGATCAATGGCAACCTCATTCGTGACCTGGTCGATTATCGTTTCTACGTTGCTGATGAAGAGCTGACCATTGGCTTCGAGCGGCAGCAGGCGCAGCATGAAGTGCGTATAACCAAGTCAATAGATGAGAGTCTGGGTGTGCTGTTCGGTGAAGAGCCGGCTCCCTTTATACGCCAGTGCGCCAATAAATGTGTCTTCTGTTTTATTAAAGGGCTACCGGAACGTTTTGCACCACAACCAGGGCTGGCTCATGGAATGCGTTCTTCGCTCTACATTAAAGATGATGATTACCGCTACTCATTTCTTTTTGGCAACTTTATTACGCTGACTAATCTTAAGGAGCACGACTGGCAGCGCCTCGACGAACAAAAGCTGACGCCTCTCTACGTCTCGGTGCACGCGACCGACCCGGACTTACGCCGCAAGCTGGTCGATGGCCCACGGGCCGGTGATATTATTGACCACATCAAACGCCTGGGAGATATGCACATCACCTGCCACACCCAGCTTGTTCTCTGCCCAACTATCAATGACGGCGAGTACCTTGATCGCAGCATCCAGGATTTAGCGACGCTACAGCCTATCGTTGAATCCATCTCTGTGGTGCCTGTGGGTCTCACTAAGTACAATAATATGATGAAGACCGGTGACCTACCGCCGCTGCGACACTATACTCGCCAGGAGGCCGAGGCTATCATTGCACAGGTGCAGCTCCACCAGCAGCGTTTTGCCGCGGAAGACCCCAACGGCTACCCGTTCGTCTACCTCTCTGACGAGTGGTACTACATAACGGGATACGAGTTCCCACCAGCCCAACACTATGGCTCGTACTCGCAGATTGAGAACGGTGTGGGCATGACGCGCTTCTTGATCGAGCAGTGGAACCGCAGCAAGCGCAGATTGCCAGCAGCCATGCCGCAGCCGCGGCGCGTAACGCTGGTCACCAGCGTCATGGCCCGCCCCGTAATTGAACGGTTCGCTGAAGATATACGCCAGGCTGAGCAGCTCGAAGTGCAGGTGTTGCCAATCGTCAACAAGTTCTTTGGTGAAGAGGTGACTGTCGCAGGGTTACTCTGCGGACAGGATGTCCTGGACGCGCTAGAAGAGAACGGGAACCTGGGTGATCTCGTTTTGTTACCGCGCGTGATGCTGGACAACGAAGGGGTGCGCTTCCTCGATGATGTCACGGTGGAAGAGTTCAAGCAGCGTCTTCCTGTACGGGCCGAGTTTGTCAGAAATGCCCAGGAAACGATCGACGCGCTCCGTTCGCTGGCCTCACCCGGTCAGGAAACACACGCGCCCAAAGTGGCCCTGCGCATCCAGGCACGCTAAACTTTAAGGCAATATCTTATCTGATCAAGAAGGAAAAGAGGTGCGCAAGAGCACCTCTTTTCCTTTCTCAGGCTATCAACTCTGCCCCTTCACTTTTTGGGTTGTTGACCAGCCGCGAAACCGCCCTCGCTGTCATTTCTTCAGCAGGGTAGGGAGCGAGTAGAGGCAGCAAAGCCTGTTCATCACGAAGCTCGCTGTCGAGCCACATATCGCAGCCGTCGGAGGAAAGAATGACGGGCATGCGGTCATGAATGGATGTAACCAGCGCATTTGGCTGCGTAGTAACAATGGTACAGGTACGTATATCACGGCCATCGGGACTATGCCAGAGATCCCACAACCCGGCAAAAGCAAAAGGACTGCCATCCTTCAGCGTGATATACATTGGAGTCTTGCTGCCCTGTTCCTTCTTCCACTCATAGAAACCATCTGCAACCACGAGGCAACGTCGCGAACGCAACAACCTTTTGAAGCTAGGTTTCTCCGCCAGTGTTTCCGCCCTGGCATTAATCATCTTCGAACCAATTGACTCATCCTTGGTCCACGAAGGGATCAACCCCCACTGCAGCCATTCCATATGAGCTGACCCATTGCTCAGAATGCTCACAACTTCCTGTGTTGGAGCAACATTATAACGCGGTGACGCCTGCAAAGTGGGTGGCACACCAAACTTCGCCGCAACACTCTTGATATCGGTAGAAAGCGTAAAACGTCCACACATAATTAATTCTTCTCCTCAGAACAAGGTATTCCAACCTTATTTCTCTATCTCTCTATACTATTCTTTTATAACACCTTCGAATAGGAAATAACGACTACGCGCAAACGAGAAGAGAGGATGTAACAGAGCAAACATATATATACCATAGATTGGAACAAATTTCCATGCTTTTCCGCCTTCTATGTGGGCTAGCCCTATTGCCCCCCTTCTTCCGCTATGCTATACTTGGCCCCGAAGAGCGAGAAGGGAGCTTTTTTTATGGCACAAGATACCTCACATATGCAGAATCCATTCATCGTGGGGGAGCGTATCTACCTGCGGCCATTAGAACCTGCGCAGGATAATCACCTGTACTCAACATGGATGAATGACGAAGAGATCCGCCGTTATTTTTCTATTTACCCTACCAGCGATACGCGCGGTAAAGAACGCCTGGAACTCCTCTACAAGGATGGGAAACACATTATTTTTGGTGTCGCTCTCAACGAGAACAATCGCCTGATCGGCCTGGTCGGGCTCAATGATATCAATTACATCAACCAAAGCGCGGAATTTTATATCATTATCGGCGATCGTTCTGCCTGGGGCAAAGGCTATGGAACCGAAGCCACGAAATTGATGTTACGCTATGGTTTTATGGAATTGAACCTTAATCGCATTCAGTCCCATGCTATGGAAGATAATGTTGGCGGTTGGCGCGCCGATGAGAAAGCGGGTTTCAAGTACGAAGGAACGCTGCGCGAGGCCGTCCAGCGCTTCGGCAAATATAATGACGTACGCGTCTCCAGCCTGCTGAGAAGCGAATATTTGCAGAACACCCATATTGATAAATGAGTGTGGCTCAATGTGTTGAGCGATAATCATTCTTGCCGGCGCATTGCCTCATGGCAAAATCGCACTTACAGGCCATTCCTTCGCAGGTAGCGCATTTTAACGTTTTCATCTATAGTACACTACCTGCATGCTCGTCTCTGAGGCGTGACATCATCCCACTTCCAAATCAAGCAGTCAGTTTGTCCTCGCTTTGGAATGGTCTCCTATGTTGGTCCATTGGCTTCTCAACGTGCTTCCTCACCTGATCCCCCTCGAAGCGATAAACTTCGTCGAGGTCGTCGATGTGGGTCAGGATGAACTCAAGATCCTTGCACTGGTCACTTCGCCGGAGATACTGGGCGCTTGCACCGTCGATGATCGCATCGGCGGGAACACCACTCCATCGCTCGATTATTGCGGCCGTTCTTGCGTCTTGCGGCTCAAAGCCCGCCCTAAGGAGGCGTTCCGCAATCCATGCACAGCATAGCTGATCCTCTTCGCGAAATTCACCTTTGGTTCCAGCACCAATCAGAGCAACTGTCGAGTAGTGAGCCACCAAATGGGCAGCCTGCGAGCTATAGTTCCGCAGGCACGCAACATACATTGCCTGCGCTTCCTGGGCCCCGCAAATAAGCCTCGTACCCGAGGTGGAGAGGAGAATCATCGGGCGATGGACGTCGGTCCGGGATTCCAGTTCTGCTGGGCTGTTGTTCATCTCGAAGCGGGATGGCTTGAGCCCGTCAAGCTCCCCAACCAGGAGCGGATTGGTCAGCTGCGCGGCAAGTAAATCCGCCGCTTCAATCGTCGGGACCGGAAAGCACCTTCGGCCGCGAGCGACTCCAGTCACTACAGTCGTCGTTGCCCTGATGACATCAACCGCCACAATCACGTGGCTGTTTCGATAGGTCTTCACACTCTCAGGGAAGCAATCGATCACTACC
The DNA here is from genome assembly GCA_001919995.1 of Ktedonobacter sp. 13_1_20CM_4_53_11. Next base: position 3,654 of record MNIY01000165.1, on the reverse strand, counting down.
GTCTTCCGCATGACAAGCTCCTATCTAAACGTCTCGCGGCCAGGGAGAGTAGGCCGCAGGTTGGGTATGGCGAACGCATCTGAATGGAGGCCACGCCGGTAGATCTCGACACGCAATAGCTCTTCCAGGCGCACGTTGCAAAGGCGGACTCTCTGCCCAAAATGCTTGAGAAGAGCGAACTGACTCGGCTTGTTTGGAGCTTCGAACATCACGATGTCAAGCCCGAATTCCCCGGCGAATCGATCCGCAAAGGCTGGATTGAACGATCCATCGTTTTCAAACATTCCCACTCCGCGTGCGCTCTCACGGGCCTCGACGACAAGCTGCTCAGCTCCAGCATCGAGCCAGGCTTGTCCTCGCGCCACCACCTCATCAAGTGAAGTCGAAGTAAAGGTACCTTCGTGCTTCTTACCCATCTCGTACTGGACTTTGAGCCCTCGCTCATGCGCCATATTCACAGCCGTTTGTGGCGCGATTGACAGAGAAGTGAAGCCTTCTCCACATTCGATCCATTCGACTCCAACATCTGAGCACAGATCGAGATATGCACCGAGCTGTCCCTGGGCCACAGCCACCTCGAAAGGCCCTCCACCGGTAACTGTCGGCACGTTGTGGGATTGAGCTGCTGCGATCTTCCGCCGCGTCATAGCTTCATTGGCAATCATCCAACATGCCATCGAGATCTTCAAGGAATCCATAAGATGCCAGCTCTGGTCGAGATGGCTCTCAAGCGTGACCGGATCATAACCGGGATCAAATGGACTCGTCAACGGCGGAAGATCCGGAACACCGATCAAATGTAGATACTCCTGAGTACTGTACCGTTTGCCTACGTCTCTCATTATCGCCACAATTGAGGCATTTTGTGTAGTGTATTATCACTCATTGTTGAAAGTAAAATAGAATGCCCATCCCAGCCACTTTTAGTAGAGGTTTAATTGAATGCCAACTTGCGCTGAAAGAGCTTTCTGATAAATAGCATGGGCACAAGCCACATCCTCGATTGCTATTCCAATTGGGTTGAGAAGAATTATCTCTTCATTCGACTCTCGCCCTGGCCGCTGACCAATGAGAATCTGACCTAGTTCCGCATGAAGTTGCTCACGAGAAAAGTGTCCCTCCTGTACCAATTGATTAAGCACTTTCTTTTCCCTGTTGCACTGATCCCAATCGTCAACCACAACCTTGTCAGCTTTAAGGAAGACATCCTTATGCACATCCATAATGGAGATATTGCTAATAAAAGTGCCTTTACGGAGCCAATCGAAAGGGAGATAGGGCTTATCAGTAGTCGTACAGGTAATGACTACTTCCCCTGCTTGCACAGCATCTTTTGCTGTTTCTGCAACTTGATACTCAACCTGTGGGTAACTTTGATGTAGTTCGGTTACCAACCACTGAGCCGCGGCAGGATTCAGGTCAAAAAGATGAATAATAGCAATTGTTGGAAACTGTTCTAGCAGCGTCAGTAGCTGCATCCGTGCAATGGGACCACAGCCTATACAGGTAACACGATGAAAATTTGTCGGGGCCAGGTATTTAGCCGCCAGGGCAGTAACTGCTGCAGTCCGCATGCCACTGATCAAGCTCCCTTCGAGAATAGCGACAGGGTAATTAGTCTCCGGGTCATTCAGTATGGTGAGAGCGCTAGCCCGATCTATTCCATAGCGTGAAGGATTGTCGTGTCTGCTACCGACCCACTTCAGACCAGCTACAGTGTCCGCTCCTCCCAGGTAGGCCGGCATAGCAATGATCCGATCAGCGATATGGCTCTCATCACCACCCCAGCGTAAATAGGGTTTAAGCGGTTGTACAATCTCACCGCGAGCATGAAGAGTGAGAGCATGGTATACGGCGTCCAAATAGAGTTGGGAAGAATTGCCACCTAACCGGGTGATATCGGATTTACTCAGGTATAGAAGCGTCGGAGTTTGCAATACAGGTGTTTCCATAATTTTACTCCTTACAGGAAAATTCTTGAACTCTCCAGGTTGGTTTCACTTTGAATTAGACAGGCTATGAACCAAATTCAAGAAGTTAGATAGTGACTTTGGACGGTTGAGTTTTATTACCCAATCGTCGTTGTAGACCAGATCGATCTACGGTCCTCCCCGATCAAGGAGGAGAGTTAGTACATGGTAGGAAGAAGGAAATGGAAAAAGAAGCGTGTGGATGGCGGCAATAACATGATCCAGGGATATCTCTAGTAAATATGCCTTCGTGAGCAATAAGGCCACGACGACCTTGTACAGTCTCAGAGCCGCTAGTATAGCCAGCTTCGTTAATGTCGTCTTGATTTAGCCGCCCAGGCGCTCTACTCGACCCGATGTCAAGCAAGCTCCGTGGTCTCGATGGTGCCCGGGATATAATCCGCATCTTTTAGCAATCACCTTATTCATCAATCTTATCAACATAACCATATAGGCGCCTCAGTCCTGAGGTATTCGTATATTAGCTGGACACCCCATGAGTTAATAATAGTCCGCTAGTTAATATAATCTCTTTCTTTAATAGATCTATTTCCCGCTGCGATGGTAAGTTTCGAGTAGCTCCATTACCCAATAGAAATGAAAAAGTCTTTAACTTCAATGATCTTTGACTCTTATAAACTCAACGGGTTGTAATTTTTGTTGTTTCAGGAGCATATCATACAAGCTGCGATATTGCAATACAGCGAATTGGAGGCAGTATCTCGCCCGCGTCAGATAACATCAACCCTACACTGAACGCATTAATAGAACTTCTCTCCGCGCTCGCTCAAGCTGACTGCATATATCACACTACATCAGACTCGAGAAAGAGAAGGTCCTATCAAAGCAGCAATAAGCCTGCTCCACCTCAATGACCTTTATTAGTACAATAGTACCTTCCTGGTTCAGCCCTCTACATGAGGAGAATGGATTTTCTTCCTCTCACCTCATGTAACTTGTTGCCTAAGCGCCCTTAGCCATCTGCATACTACCCATGATAAAAATCGAACTATTGCGCGTAATACAGGCATCGACAAAAGCAGTAAAGAGATTGGCCCAGACCGGTTCACGCATATAGATCTCTTCTGGATGTCCCTGAGCCGCGACAACAAAATGTTTCTCGGGAACTTCGAGTAGCTCCGCGATGCCATCTTCAGCGCGTCCGCTGATATACACGTCCCTACCAAGCTCTTTCACTGCCTGATGATGAAGACTATTGACCTGGAGCTCCCGCGTCCCAAAGATCTCCTCTGCCCTGCTCCCCTCCTCGATGTATATGCTGTGCACAAGCGTGTGGCGAGGTAATTCACGTTTACAATGTTGTATACTCCCTTCAACCTGGGTCTGCACGTCCTGATAGAGTGTACCGCCAAGGGCGACATTCACGAGCTGCATGCCGCGACATACGCCGAGCGTTGGGACATCTTCTTGTAATGCCCAGCGCGCCATAGTTAATTCCAACTCATCAAGTTTTTGGTCTATTTTACCTAGCATTGGATGTGGATCTTCACTATAAAGTACAGGTTGGATATCGGCACCGCCAGAAAACAACATGCCATCCAGCCTCCCTAATAAAGGATGAAGCGTTCCAACATCATTAACCATAGGAATAAGTATCGGTACACCACCAGCGTGTTCTATCGCCTGGACATAAGAGCGATTATTGCAGTAGATTGGACGGCCG
>MNIY01000018.1 GCA_001919995.1 Ktedonobacter sp. 13_1_20CM_4_53_11 | reverse complement strand
CGTGCCCACATTCACATGCGGTTTCGTTCGCTCAAATTTCTTCTTCGCCATTTGTTTTCCTCATCAAAACAGTGCTCAGTGCAAACATACGTGCGTCAGGGGCTGCACCCTGCTATGGCACTCGATTTGTTCTTTCATAATTAGTTCGTGTGTTTCAATCTCCATCCATCTTGAGAAGGATGGTATTTTCAAGATAACGTGTGCCCGGTAGGCCTATTCCCTGATTTCGGCTCCGGGCAATGTAGGAGCACAACGCATCCCGCCTATTAAAACCTGCGATGCAGTTTCGCATGACGCCCCTACAGATGTATGATTGTGCCGCTACCTGCTTGCCTTCGCGACAATTTCTTCGGCAATATTTCTCGGCACAGGATCGTAATGTGCAAATTCCATCGAATAGCTGGCACGTCCGCTGGTCATAGATCGAAGATCGTTCACATAGCCGAACATTTCAGCAAGGGGAACATAGCCTCGCACCACGTGCATCGCACCACGGCTCTCCATACCAAGAATAGTTCCACGGCGCCGATTCAGGTCACCGATGACATCACCGTAAAACTCCTCAGAGGTGGTTACTTCTACAAGCATCACCGGCTCAAGCAGAACGGGAGCAGCCTTGCGGGCCGCTTCCTTAATCGCGAGTGAACCGGCTGTTTTGAAAGCCATTTCACTCGAGTCAACTTCATGATATGACCCATCAAAGAGGGTCACTTTGACGTCGATCATTGGATATCCGGCGATGATACCATTTTCCAATGTCTCTTTAATACCCATTTCTGTGGGTTTGATATATTCTCTGGGAACCACGCCACCAACAATAGCATTGATAAACTCAAAGCCTTTGCCGCGCTCGTTGGGAGCAACCCTGATCCACACATCGCCATATTGACCGTGGCCACCTGTCTGTCGAACGTGCTTCCCTTCGGCCTGGGCTTCGCGGGTAATCGTCTCCCGATAGGCAACTTGCGGTCGACCCACATTCGCCTCTACCTTAAACTCGCGGAACATACGATCCACGATAACCTCCAGGTGCAGCTCACCCATACCACTGATAATGGTCTGCCCGGACTCCGGGTCGGTGCGCAGTTGGAAGGTTGGATCTTCTTCCGTCAGTTTGTTCAAAGCTATCGCCATCTTATCCTGGTCGGCACGGGTCTTCGGCTCGATGGCAATGTCAATGACGGGTCGAGGGAAGTTAATGGATTCCAGAATAACAGGTTTCTGTGGATCGCATAACGTGTCACCGGTGAAGGTGTTGCGTAAACCAACAGCGGCACAGATATCTCCTGCTCTAATCTCATCAATATCCTCGCGATGGTTGGCGTGCATACGCAGCAGACGTCCAATGCGCTCGATTTTATCCTTAGTACTATTCTCTGCCGAGCCCTTGGCTAAAAGGGTTCCCGAATAGACGCGCATGTACGACAGTCGACCAACGAAGGGGTCGGAGACAATTTTGAAGACCAGCGCGCTGAAAGGGGCTGAATCGCTGACCTGGAGAGTAACTTCTTGATGTGTGTCGGGATCGATGCCGGTTGGAGGTGGAATATCCAGAGGGGAGGGCAGGTAGGCAATTACTGCATCCAGCATGGCCTGCACGCCTTTATTTTTCAAAGCGGTACCACAAAGGACCGGCACCAGTGTGCCAGCAATCGTTGCTCTACGCAGAGCCGCAATAAGCTCCTCTTTGGTAATTTCCTCACCTTCAAGATATTTGAGGGTAAGATCTTCATCGGTCTCGGCCACGCGCTCAATCAGGTACTCCCGGTGTTGCGCAAACTCGGCCTCCATGCTCGTAGGCACATCTGTATGGTCCGATTTCGTCCCAAGGTCATCGATAAAGGTGATCGACTGCTGTTCGATTAAATCGAGATACCCTTTAAAATTGTTTTCGCGACCAATAGGAATCTGAATGGGTACCGGTACTGCACCCAGGCGGTCCCGGATCATATCCACCGTGCGCCAGAAATCAGCGCCGACACGATCCATTTTGTTGACGAAACAGATACGAGGAACATTATACTTATTCGCCTGGCGCCACACTGTTTCAGACTGGGGTTCGACGCCAGCGACGGCATCAAAGACCACCACGCCGCCGTCGAGCACGCGCAAAGACCGTTCGACCTCTGCAGTGAAGTCTACGTGGCCTGGTGTATCAATGATATTAATGCGGTAATCAAGCCAGAAACACGTTGTCGCGGCAGACGTAATCGTAATGCCGCGCTCCTGCTCCTGGGGCATCCAGTCCATTGTCGCCGCCCCTTCATGCACTTCACCCATGCGATGAATTTTCTTCGTGTAGAAGAGGATGCGCTCAGTAGTAGTGGTTTTGCCAGCATCAATATGAGCAATAATACCAATATTTCGAGTTTTTTCGAGTGGGAATTCTCTTACCATGATATATAGTTACCAGCGATAATGCGCGAAGGCCTTGTTAGACTCCGCCATTTTGTGGGTCTCCTCACGTTTTTTAATGGTCATACCCTGTCCGGCGGCGGCATCCATCAATTCACTGGCAAGTTTTTCCGACATCGAGCGACCCGTACGGCTGCGCGCCGACTTAATGAGCCAGCGCATCGCCAGTGCGTTGCCACGATCCCGGCGAACATCTATCGGAACTTGATAGGTTGAACCACCGACACGGCGAGGCTTTACTTCAACTGTAGGCGTTGCATTCTTAAGCGCCTGCTCAAATACATCAAGCGGGGGGCGCTTCTGCTTCGCTTCAATGTTATCGAACGCATCGTAAATGATGCGCTCTGCCAGGCTGCGCTTCCCGTCCAACATCAATTTACTGGTGAAGCGAGCCACATTTCGGCTCTTGTACTTTGCATCTGGTACATCTGGCCGCCGCACGACTCTTTTACGTCTTGGCACAGTCTGCCTCCTCATCAACGAACCTGCCTGGTTCTCTTCGGCTCCCACGATAGGAGCCTTAACTTCTCTAGTATCTGACCGGTGACCGGCGGACATCTTCCTTGCGTCCTGGAGAACCCCGTTCCTCTTTCCCCTCTTTCTGCTCATCAATGCGTACTTGATTTTCACAAGCTCCCACATACAAGGTGGGATAGATAGATGATAATAGACACCAGAAAAGGCGTCGATTCAATTGCAGGATATTCTCCTTACAATCTCTATCGGACGCCTACACGCGGGTGCCTATCCATAGAAATGGAGGTCACTCGACTCTCACTGCGAAAGGACGAGAATACGGCATTCGTTATTCATTATCCTCGCATAATCGTCTTTTCGCGATGACGTGTGATAGTCCGACCTGCCTGAACACTTCAGGTGGTATCGGGTCTGGCACAATACTTTTATTGCGCTACTATTTTTTTCCGCCCCTACCGGCAGCTGCCTGCCCGGGCTTTGGCCGCTTGGCACCATAACGTGAGCGGCCCTGGCGCCTCTTGGAGACGCCGTCACTATCCAGAGTACCCCGCACGATGTGGTAACGCACGCTCGGTAGATCCTTTACGCGCCCACCACGAATGAGTACTACTGAGTGCTCTTGCAGATTATGCCCTTCACCAGGGATGTAAGCGGTTACTTCCATCTGGTTCGTCAGACGAACGCGGGCAATTTTACGCATTGCCGAATTCGGCTTTTTGGGCGTCATCGTACGCACCTGGGTGCACACACCACGTTTCTGTGGCGACCCACGCAGGCGGGAAGTCCGGTTCTTCAGCGCGTTGTACGAATACAACAAAGCCGGAGCCTTAGACCGCCTCTCTTTGTTTGATCGGCCCTTGCGGACCAACTGATTGATCGTCGGCAATGAACGATTCTCCCTATCCTCTTTTATCCTCACGAAGGCGCGCTAATGCGCGCCCCTACTTTCAATACGTGCGGGTTTCTATAATATCACTCCTCGCCCAAACTGTCAAGGGTATGCAGATTTGGGTTTCCGAGAGTACTAGCCCCAACTCCGACAGTGCCAGCGCCAACGCCGGCCATAGAGGCGGCGTTTGTAGCCGCAAGCCGAGCCGCCGCAGCTTGCTGACGTGCAAGCTGCTCGCGGCGGCGTTGCGCGATACCTGAGCCTGCCGGTATCAGTTTCCCTATGATCACGTTTTCCTTGAGGCCGACCAGATGATCTGTGCGAGCCTCAATAGCCGCTTCTGTCAACACACGCGTCGTCTCCTGGAAGGAAGCCGCAGCCAGGAAGCTATCGGTATTGAGCGAGGCTTTGGTGACACCCAGCAGCACTGTCTGCGCGGTAGCAGGTTCTCCGCCTTCCGCCAACACACGGGCATTGGTATCCGCATAGGCAAAACGATCTACCAGATCATTCGGCAACATCTCTGTATCACCGGGCTCGTCTACTTTGACGCGGCGCAGCATCTGGCGAATGATGACCTCAATGTGTTTGTCACTGATATAGACACCAGTATTGCGGTACACGCGCTGCACTTCTTTGACCACATACATCTGGACCGCTTCGCGTCCCTGGATGCGCAGGACATCCTGCGGATCGCGCTGACCACCGGTAATCGGTGTTCCAGCCTGGATCTTCTGACCATCGGAGACGACAATGTTTCGCGCAGCCGGGATGGGGTACGAACGCTCCTCACGTTCCTCAAAGCGAATAGACAGTATGCCCTCCGCGTTGATGATCAACTCACCCTCTGTGCGTGCCGCCACTGGTACTGGCTCATTGCCATTTTCAGCGGGCATCAGCGCAATAATCTGATCTTTCTGCACATGACCTCTATCGTTGACAAGAATCTGGCTACCGGCAGGCAGCGGGTACTCGTCAAAGAAAACGTTCGTAGAGACGACGCGGACCGTACGAGCGTTCGTGTTCGGATCCTTCACGATCTCGACGACACCGTCGATCTCGCTGATCTCCGCCTTGTCCTTGGGCACACGCGCTTCAAAGAGTTCCTCTACGCGCGGTAGACCCTGCGTAATGTCTCCCTGTGCGCCTGCAATACCACCTGTATGGAAGGTACGCATGGTCAGCTGTGTACCGGGCTCACCGATTGACTGGGCTGCGATAATACCCACCGCGGCTCCAATTTTCACGAGCGAGTTTGCCGCGAGATCGCGTCCATAGCACTTACGGCAGATGCCGCGGTGTGACAGGCACGCGAGTACCGAACGCACGCGCACTGCTTTGACCCCCGCATTGACGATCTCATCGACCATGTCGTCGGTCAGTTCATCACCTGGCAGGATATGATCAAAACCAGGAATTGGCTCCGCCAGCACGCGACCTATCAGGCGGCTGCGAATATCCGGCAGCATCATGTCTTTGCTGTCGGCCTCGGTGATGAGAATGCCGTCAGTCGTTCCACAGTCTTCATCGTTGACAATAACATCCTGTGCCACATCGATCAAACGACGTGTCAGGTAACCCGACTCTGCCGTACGCAACGCGGTGTCGGCAAGACCCTTACGAGCGCCGTGGCTACTGATAAAGTACTCCAACACGCTCAAACCTTCACGGAAGTTCCCGCGAATTGGTACATCGATGATGCGTCCAGAAGGACTCGCCATCAAGCCACGCATACCTGACAACTGGCGGATCTGCTGGAACTTCGCTTTCGTAGCTCCCGACCTGGCGATGGTGTAGATGGAACCAAACGGGTCAAGTGTATCCTCAACCATCCTGGTTACATTATCGGTCGCTTCGTTCCAGACATCGACCGTCTGCTGGTACTTCTCATGGTCTGTGATGAGACCGTCACGGTATTGCTCTTCAAGTTCGACGATCTTGGCATCCGCTGCGGCCAGTTCCTCCTGCTTCCCGATTGGCACTTTGACATCGCTGATGGCGATAGTTACGCCAGCCTTTGTCGCGTAGGTGAAGCCAAGGCGTTTGATCTCGTCAGCCAGTTCAGCAGTTTTGACGCGCCCATACTCTTTGAAGCAATCGCCGATTACCTGTCTCAGGTTCTCTTTCTTCATCGCGTAGTTCTTGAAGCGCAGGCGCTCTGGCAGGGCCTGATTGAAAATGATACGTCCAACCGTTGTTGTGACCCTCTTCCCATTCGCGGTCATAGTGGCCTTGTCGGGTGGAGGATTGTCATAGACATCGACATTGCCCAGGCGTACCTGGACCGGCGCCTGTAAGGCGACAACGCCATGCTGGTAAGCCAGCAGCGCCTCGGTGACGTCGGTAAAGACATGCCCCTCGCCCTTCTGACCCGGACGATCCTGCGTCAGGTAGAAACAACCCAGCACCATATCCTGGCTGGCTCCAATCGATGGTTCACCAGTTCCTGGAGCAAGCAGGTTGCGCGTCGAGAGCATCAACTGGCGGGCCTCGTCCTGCGCTTTATCAGAGAGCGGTACGTGCACTGCCATCTGGTCGCCGTCAAAGTCTGCGTTGAAGGCTGAACAGACCAGTGGATGCAGTTGAATTGCACTACCCTCGACCAATATTGCCTCGAAGGCCTGGATACCAAGGCGGTGCAGTGTCGGGGCGCGGTTCAGTAGCACGGGATGGTCTTTGATGACCTCTTCCAGTACATCCCACACCTCAGGCTTCACGCGCTCCACAAAACGTTTCGCGCTCTTGATATTGTGGGCAAAGTTCTGCTCCACCAGTTTCCGCATCACAAACGGCTTGAAGAGCTCCAGCGCCATCCTCTTGGGGAGGCCACACTGGTGCAGCTTCAACTCCGGGCCGACCACAATGACTGAACGACCGGAGTAGTCCACGCGTTTACCGAGCAGGTTCTGACGGAAGCGTCCCTGTTTACCTTTGAGCATATCTGACAGGCTCTTAAGTTTATGATTGCCTGAGCCAGCCACTGCACGACCACGTCGTCCGTTGTCGATGAGGGCATCACACGCTTCTTGCAGCATGCGCTTCTCGTTGCGAATAATGATCTCAGGAGCGCTCAACTCCAATAGCCGTTTGAGGCGGTTATTGCGGTTAATGACGCGGCGATACAGGTCATTCAAATCCGAAGTGGCGAAGCGACCACCGTCAAGTTGCACCATCGGGCGCAAATCGGGCGGCAGCACGGGCAAGACCGTCAATATCATCCATTCAGGTGAAGTGTTTGATTTACGGAAAGCTTCTACCACTTTCAAGCGCTTGGTCGCCTTTTTACGGCGCTGTCCAACCGTCGAACCAATTTCGCGGCGCAGGTCAACGGCCAGTTTATCCAGGTCCAGGCCAGCAATCAATTCACGCACTGCCTCTGCCCCCATGCTCGCGCGGAATCCCCCGCTAAAGGCATCTTTCAGCTCACGATAGCGGCCCTCCTGCAGCAGGTCCATCTTTTTGAGGCCCTCAAGATCGCGCCGCAACTGCTCTAAGCGCTGCTTGTTACTGACTCGCTCCACCTCCAAGCGCGACTGGGCCGAGTCAATCTGTCCCTGGTATTCAAGTTTGGTACGCTCAGCATCGCGATCATTCTCCAATCGCGTCGCCTCGATCTCGCGACGGGCATTCTCGGCGATATCGTTGCGGAAAATCTCAGCTTTCTGCTCCAGCGATTCGAGATGCTTTGGTGTTACGACGTCACCCTCAGCCACAATAACCTGGCCTGTTGGCTCAAAAATGATATCTTCATCAGCTGCCTGTCCCATCGCGGCGCGCAACTGAGCCAGGGTGTCGCTCTCAGCCTGCCTGGCAGCTTCCAACTCTTGTTCGCGGCGCGCCTCAGCCTCCACGCGGTCTTCGTCAATGCGATTTCTCGACTTGAGAATATCGCTGTCGCGTCTATCCTTCAACTGGTCGACCAGCTCTACTACCTGCTCGTCCAGGTTCTGATCCAGTTTGAGAAGCTCCTCGTCCAGGTGCATCAGTTCACGCTGACGAGCCTCCTCATCAATATCAGTGATGACATAGAGGGCAAAGTAGAGGATGCGCTCCAGGTTGCGTGGCGAGAGGTCAAGCAAGAGACCGATACGGCTGGGCGTTCCCTTGAAGTACCATATGTGGCTCACGGGAGACGCCAGTTCGATGTGTCCCATGCGCTCACGGCGTACCTTTGAGCGTGCCACCTCCACACCACATTTATCACAGACTATTCCTTTAAATCGAACACGTTTATATTTACCGCAGTAGCACTCCCAGTCCTTGGTTGGTCCGAAGATACGTTCACAGAACAGGCCATCTTTTTCCGGTTTGAGCGTTCGGTAGTTAATCGTTTCTGGTTTCGTGACCTCACCATAGCTCCAACCACGAATCTGTTCTGGGCTAGCAAGGCCAATACGGATTGCGTTAAAGTCATTTACTTCGAGCATGCTGCCTCCTGGCGTAAGGACGCGCTGAACGATCAGTCCGTTACAGCTATCCATCCCACCGAGGCGACCACAAGGGTCGCCCCTACATGTCGCATTACATTTATTTAATTTAAGGAACGGGGTACATTGTTCCAGGGCGACCGCGAGGGTCGCCCCTACATATTATTTCAATGGTCCCCTTCGAAGCCGGAGAGGTTGATACCTAGTTCGGGCATGACATCGTTGGATGTATCTTCAACGAACTGTATTTTTTGTTCGTCTTCGTTAAGGACCTCAACATTGATGCCCAGGCTCTGCAACTCTTTGACCAGCACTTTGAAGGATTCAGGTACGCCAGGCTCCATGATGTTTTCGCCTTTGACGATAGCTTCGTAGGTTTTGACACGGCCTACAACATCGTCCGACTTGACCGTCAGGATCTCCTGGAGTATGTTGGCTGCTCCATAAGCCTCGAGTGCCCACACTTCCATTTCACCGAAACGCTGTCCACCAAACTGCGCCTTACCACCCAGGGGTTGCTGCGTTATCAGGCTGTATGGGCCAGTTGAACGGGCATGCACTTTGTCTTCGACAAGGTGCGCTAGCTTCAACATGTAGGTGTAGCCAACGGTGATCGGGTGGTCAAACGGTTCCCCGGTGCGTCCATCAAAGAGCTGCACCTTGCCAGTATCTGGCAGATTAGCGCGGCGCAGGAACTCCTCGATATCCTCCTCGGTAGCGCCGTCGAATACAGGGGTAGCTATCTTGAAGCCTAATTTTTCGGCTGCCCAGCCCAGATGGGTCTCCATGATCTGCCCAATATTCATACGGTGCGGAACACCCAACGGATTTAGAATGATATCCACCGGAGTGCCATCGGGGAGAAACGGCATATCTGCTATCGGCAATACCCGCGAGATAACGCCTTTGTTCCCGTGGCGTCCAGCCATTTTGTCGCCTGCTCCTATTTTGCGCTTCTGGGCGATGCTGACTCGCACGAGTTGATTGACGCCCGGAGGCAATTCATCTCCCGCGTCACGCGAGAACACTTTGACTTCGACAACTTTGCCGCGCTCTCCGTGAGGTACTCGCAGAGAAGTATCTTTGACTTCACGAGCCTTTTCACCGAAGATAGCCCGCAGGAGTTTCTCTTCTGCCGTCAATTCCGTCTCGCCCTTTGGCGTGATTTTACCGACAAGAATATCTTGCGGCCCTACTTCCGCGCCGACATAGATGATGCCGCGCTCGTCCAGGTTGCGCAAACCCTCTTCACCGACATTGGGTATATCGCGAGTAATCTCTTCGGGGCCAAGCTTAGTGTCGCGCGCATCGACCTCATACTTCTCGATGTGTATCGAGGTAAAGTAGTCTTCGCGGACGATGCGTTCGCTGATGAGAATGGCGTCCTCGTAGTTGCCACCTTCCCAACTCATGAAGGCGACGAGAATGTTTTGCCCGAGAGCAAGCTCCCCGTTTTCTGTTGATGAACTATCAGCGATGACCTGTCCGGCGTTGACGTAGTCGCCCTTGCGCACGATTGGCCGCTGATTGATACAGGTTCCAGCGTTAGAGCGCACGAACTTGCGCAAACGATGCGTCTGTACTTCGCCCTGATCGTCAACGATATCGATCTTACGGGCGGTAGCCGAGACGACTTCACCGCTCACTTTACTGACCTGTACCTGGCCAGAGTCAATAGCGACCTGCCGCTCGATGCCCGTGCCACAGATAGGTGACTGCGGACGCAACAGAGGGACAGCCTGACGCTGCATGTTCGCGCCCATGAGCGCGCGGTTCACATCGTCATGCTCAAGGAATGGGATGAGCGCTGTGGCGACACTAACGGTCTGACGGGGCGAGACGTCCATGTAGTCCATGGTATCCGCGCTCTCCATGGCGAACTCCCCTTCGTAACGAGCAAGAACACGGTCATCGGCAAACTCATCGTTTTCGGTCAGCCTGGTATTGGCCTGAGCGATCCAGAAGTTCTCTTCGTCATCGGCGGTGCGGTATTCTACCTCGTTGGTGACGAAGGGCTTGATCCTCACCTCTACATCCTCAAGCACCTCCACTAACCGGTTGTAGAGTGCCTCGTCAACACGCACGCGTTCGCGTGCCTTGAGCAACACGGTGCCATCAGCAGTGACCACATCTTCACGCTCGCGGCCAACGACGCCACGAAGTTCGCGACCAATCAGGCGGCGGTCGCTGACAGGGAGACGCTTATACACTTTACGATAGGGAGTCTCGACGAACCCATAAGGATTGATCTGTCCATAGGTAGCGAGGTTACCAATCAGTCCGATATTTGGACCTTCAGGGGTCTCGATTGGGCAGATACGGCCATAGTGAGATTGATGTACGTCACGTACGTCGAAACCCGCACGTTCGCGCGAGAGACCACCAGGACCGAGGGCCGAGAGGCGGCGCTTATGGCCGATCTCTGCGAGGGCATTGGTCTGATCCATGAACTGCGAGAGCTGGCTACCGCCGAAAAATTCCTTCATAGCGGCAACGACCGGACGAATATTGATCAGTGCGTTCGGTGTTGCCTGGCCTGGCTCCTGGATACTCATGCGCTCCTTTACGACACGCTCCATACGCAGGAGGCCGACACGGAACTGCGTCTGGATCAGCTCTCCAACGCAGCGCACGCGGCGGTTGCCAAGATGATCGATGTCGTCTTTGCGGCCGTGCCCGTTGTTCAACGCGACCAGGCGACGAATGATATTGACCAGGTCGTCCTGGGTCAGGATGCGCTCACTTTGCGGAGTGGAGAGATCAAGCTTTCGATTGAGCTTATAGCGACCGACGCTACCAAGATCATAGCGACGCGGGTTAAAAAAGAGATTTTTAACGAGCGAACGGGCATTGTCGATAGTAGCGGGATCGCCGGGGCGCAATTTTTTATAGAGTTCGAGTAGCGCCTCGTCCTCTCTTTTCACAGGGTCGCGGTCCAGCGTAGCCTGGATGTAGCGAATGTTGGGATCAGTATCCACGTCGCGAAACGCATCCAGAATGCCCTGGTCTGTTGAGAGGTCCAGGTTTTCGGCATGGTATTGATCCTTGGCCAGGCTGGCGATAGCTCGCAGCAACGTAGTGATAGGCAATTTGCGCTTGCGGTCGATCTTGACGGTCAGTAAATTTTTATTGCTGGTCTCAAATTCTAGCCATGCGCCACGGCCCGGTATGAGCTTGGCGGCGAAGAGTTTACGGCCGGTGGTCGCGTCCTCATCGGCGGTGAAGTAAACGCCGGGAGAGCGCACGAGCTGACTGACGACGACGCGCTCGGCGCCGTTAATAATGAAAGTACCTTCTTTGGTCATAAGAGGGAAATCACCCATGAAGATGTCCTTCTCGATGATTTCACCAGTCTCTTTGTTGATGAGGCGAGCCTTGACATTGAGAGGCGCGGAGTATGTGGCATCGCGGTCACGGCACTCGTCCTCGTTATATTTGGGCTTGCCAAACGGCTCAGGAGGTACAATAAATTCTAGACTAAGATTTTTACCTGTAAAGTCTTCAATAGGAGAGATTTCTTGAAAAAGCTCGCGCAGACCTTCTTTCTTAAACCATTCAAAAGAATCAAGCTGAATTTGAATCAGCCCCGGCATCGGCCGTATATCAGGGATACGTGCAAATGAGACGCGCTCGGGGAGAGCCACAGCCCTGCTGCTAACTGCCATGTGTAGTGTTCTCCTCTCACCTTGTTGCCCACATGAGGAAACGATGAGAGATACGCATATAAAGAGGAATGCGCATCTCTACGTAAAACAAAAAACGGAAAAGATATTACTAAAAGATGATAACTTAATAAGCCTGTGTTGAAAGACGTTTTATGACAAGAAAAGTAACCGCCTAATGCTTTC
>MNIY01000136.1 GCA_001919995.1 Ktedonobacter sp. 13_1_20CM_4_53_11 | reverse complement strand
AATCGCGAGAAGGTGCCTGCAATAGGTTGTCGTGCTGGCAGCTACTAATGTTGACACAGGGGACTGATCGACACCCCTGCGATAGGCATTGAGTTTGTTGATATCGGGCTGATTGTTGGTAATTACCATAGGATCATTCGCTGGCACACGTGCGACAGGAGGGGCCTGTAGCCTGGCAGCCTGAAGTTCGTTGAGCGGCAGCGCGGGCAACATATGGCCGGGATTAGCCAGATCAGGAGCCATCCAGGGTGTGCAGCCTAGCGCGCCATCCATGGCCACCGCCAGGAGACGATTATCGCTACCATTTACTTGCGTCTGCGTATTCTGCAAGGCAGTCATATTGGCGGTAGTCACCTGAGCTGTCTGTCCATTGGCAGTAACAAGGTAGGAGGTCACGACGTTATCGCTTTGATCCATGTCCACTACGCCAAAATCACGAACCGAAGGACAGACCTTTCCATCATTCGCCATGCCAAGTGGAGGAGCGTTCAGTAAACCTGCTCGCATGGCATTGTTGGCCGCTCTGAAGAAGGCCGGGGCATTACAGTAGGCGAACTGCCCAAATATGGAGCCATTGACCCCATTGACACATCTGCCCTGTTCCAGGCTGCCATTGGTACCTTGCAGAGTAAGATTGTTTCCATTGAACCCGAACCAGAGTGCGACGACACCATTGGCTGGGAGTTGTGCCACGGCAGGAGTTGCCGCGGGCTGGGTTCCCTGGTCAATGACGAGCGGATTGTAAATGGAGATTTGGCCAGTTGCCGGGTCGATCACTGCCCCCTGAACAAAGGCTGCCTGCACCTTGTTCGACTCATTGCATGCTCCATTCGCCGGATCAGTTGCGACGAGTTGATAGGGTGTGGCTAACCCCTGAGCCGAAAGGGGGTTGGAAGGCACAATTAAAGTACAATCGCCATTGACCGCCGCTGCGCGTGAACCCAGGCGCGGCAGAATGAACACTGTCGAGACGATAAGCGTCAGTACAACTGGCACGCTCAAACCAATCAGCATGAATGGTGAAAAACGTTTACGTCGTACTATTGACGAGACGGCCTTGCGCCTGTATCGCTGCTGCATAGAAATTTCCTCTTCCTTTCAGGTAGGGCACCGAGCGAACTAGCGTATACTCAGCACCTGTATCAAACCCGTTACATACCCCTTATTGATACAGGTGCGAACGTACGGAAAACTCTTTTTGATTCATGTGATCTCTTTCCTGTACGCTAGCTAACCTATCATCTGCTCATCCGTAATTCATGATGTCTATGCTTCATTTGAAAAGCTGGAGCAGATAATTACTCTGTTGCGCTATGAAACATTCTGAATTATTTCGAGCATAGATGACACATAGAGAATATTACTTCATCGGAGGAGAGGGCCTTCCATTGGTATATGATTTTCTGGCAGAAAAGTACCTATCGAGCATTGAGAAACCTTAACCTTCTCCTTTGCAACTATGACGAAATGTTCCTAATTTGGAGAAAGCGTGTAACATTTGCGCATGTTTTTCGTAGAGGAGAGTTCGCAGGTTCATCATTGTGCTCGCTGCTTCGCGCATCCGTTCGCAAAGACCATATCCGAAAGGGAAAAGCGGTTTGATTTTCTTTCTAATGCGCGGTCCACCCACAATCAATCATCTGTGCACTGCCAGTTATGCCACTGGCAGCATCGGAACAGAGATAGGTGACCAGGTGCGCGACCTCCTCAGGCTCCAGCAGGCGGTGAATAGGTGCTTCAGCCACCATGATTTTCTCCACTACCTCGGACTCAGGGATACCATGAACCCGGGCCTGATCAGCAATTTGCTTTTCGACAAGCGCGGTTCTTACATAGGATGGGCAAATTGCGTTGCAGGTGACGCCATGTTCTGCGGCTTCCAGAGCCGTCACGCGCGTGAGACCCAGCAGACCATGCTTGGCTGTGACGTACGCGGACTTATACGCCGACGCGCGCAAGGCATGTACCGATGCAATATTAATCACTCGTCCCCACCCTCGCTCGTACATACCTGGTAGAACAGCTTTAGTTAATAGAAAGGGGGCCGTCAACATGATCTCGAGAATCTGCCGCCATTTTGCCTCCGGAAACTCCGTGATGGGCGCAACATACTGGATTCCTGCATTGTTCACCAGGATGTCTATCTGCCCCTCCGCCGCGATGGTCTGGGTCACTAGCTGCTGAAGATCCTCTCCATTCGTCATATCCGCCTTCTGGAAACGCGCTCCAGGCAACTCTGCTGTGACGGCCTGTCCCTGCTCGACGTCGATATCAGAGCATGTCACGCGCATCCCTTGATGTGCAAAATCACGAGCAATGGCCAATCCAATACCAGAGGCGGCACCTGTCACCAGGGCAACCTTGCCTTCCAAACTTGTCATACAAACAGCTCCTTTCGCTTGTGTTGCTAGAATTTCGGATTGAAATCTGACCACAGTGTATCACCAAATCGGGCTGAAAAGGGCTTCACCCCCGTCTATATTCGACAACTACTTACCCGCTAAGCGCCAGACATGAACGCTGCTTCCATTAGTGCTCGGTGCGCATCTGTAGCAAGAAGGAAGGCTGTAACCATCCGGGTTGAGGGCTCCAGCTAACTGTGAGCACTCGTGGTTGATCCTCAGCTCCCAGTTCAACGATGCTCACGGAAGCATTATCGATTATCAGTGATCGTGCCCGCCTTGCTTCCAGACCTAGATAGTGAGCGATGAGTAATTTAATGACATCGGCATGAGTGACAAATGCAGGATAGGCACCTGTTGATTCTTTTTTGAGCCACCGTTCCACCGCTGCCACTGCGCGTTGTTCTACCTGGGGAAAGGTCTCCACATCCTCTGGTGCCACCAGAGGATTTCGTAAAAAGGCTTTCCAAACCGAATCACTTTTGGAGAGTTCATCACGATCCTGCCCTGACCAGTGTCCCAACTCGATATCCATCAGATCGGGCTCAAGTTGAATGCTGAGGGAACGTCCCTCTACGAGGTACCTGGCGGTCTCGGTAGCACGGTCCGATGGGCTACTGATAATAGCGCTGAGAGGAAGAACCGATATTGCTTGTGCCAGGCGCTTTGCTTGTTCTTGCCCTGTGTCAGTCAGCTCAATGCCAGGGAACTGTCCTGGGAGCCGGTGCTCGACATTCCACGTCGTTTGCCCATGCCGGATAAAAAATAGCAAGCGTTTCATTTTTTCCCACAAACTGAGAAGATCTTCTCTCCTTCAGCAAAACTATTTGGAACAGAACACCTATTATTCCTCCACCATCCTTGCTCTCTGAATAACCTGCGCCAGCATGCGTATGCCCGTCTCGATATCACCAGGAGTTGCGCAGCTATAGGCAAGGCGCAGGTTGTGTTGGCCATCGGACGGATGCACGAAAAACCCTTCACCGGCAGCCAGCAATACCCCTTCCTGGAGTGCCATACGCTTGACGTCTTGGGCAAAGACGGTCTCAGGCAAACTGAGCCAGATAAAAAAGCCGCCTGTGGGGTGCGTCCACCTTACATCACCAGGCATGTACTGGCTCAATGCTGATAGCGCTCCATTGCGGCGCATTTTGTAGAGTGACCGCAAGTGCGAAATGTGCGCCTCCCAATAACCGCTCCGGCAGTACTCTGCAACGATTTGTGCCGCGAAAGGATTTGCACCACCTCCCATTTGCGTCGTCCCGCAGTCGATACAGCGCTGGATGGCATCTGCAGAACCGAGCAGCCACCCGAGCCGCAATCCGGGCGCGAGCGTTTTCGAGAAACTGCCAATACTTAATACCTGATCGCCATGTGCCAGCGCATAGAAGCTGGCAGGCGCTGCGCCCTCAAAAGAGAGGTCGCGATAGACATCATCCTCCACAATCAGGAAGCCATAGTGGCCGGCCAGCCCGATGATTTCGCTGCGCCGCGCTTCGGGCAACGTGCAGCCCGTCGGGTTGTGAAAGTTCGGGATGGTATAGAGGATACGGGGAAATTTGCCGCTAGAGTGCAGCAATGCTAGCTGTTTTTCTAATTCGCTTGGGATGAGGCCATCTTCGTCCGTTGGAATTGCATAAAGTTCGACCTGGTGATCCCGAAAAATGTGAATGGCGTCCACATAGGTCGGTGCCTCAACCAGCACCACCTCTCCAGGTCTGGCGTACAGCCGTGTGAGCATATCTATGGCATGCGTCGCGCCAGCAACCAGCATCAGGTTAGTAGGTTGAACAGAGAGGCCCTGTTCTCGATTGATTTTTTCTACCAGGAAATTGATCAGGCTTTGCGTTCCCTGCTCTGGACCATACTGGAGCGCTGCATAGGCTTGAGGAGAGCTTATGACGCGTTGCATGGCGTTGCGCATTTCAGGCGTAAGAAGCGTCGCCGGGTCTGGATGGCCAAGCAAAAGGGAAATCGTGTTCTGTGTCATTCCTTGAGGCAAATCGTTTGAGGTCATTGGATGCTCTTTTCACTTTTTCTTACTACAAAACAAGCCCGGAGTGTTACTTCTCGTGTAACATTGAAATTTTTTCCTTCTCTCCATCATAATAGAGTATAGTGAAGACAAAATGCTTGCGACAGAAGTACTCAACATAGATATTTTAACAGGCACAGCAAGAAATGCATGGCTAAGGAACGCCTCTTTCCTCCCCATGCTTCAAAAGCAGGGATATTCAGAGGCGGAGGTTTGATGAATAGAATGTTATTCCAGCACAGCAAATATGCTTCTGGTGTTGTGTTACTGACCATTCTGCTTGGCGTCATGGGGGTAGGAGCGACCATAGCCCAGCTGGTCTTTCTTAGTAAGGTTGTGAACAGCGTATTTCTGGCGCACGGAACGCTTGCTCAAGTTGGGCCGCTCCTTCTCCTCTTGTTGGGGTTGATCGTAGTGCGAGCAGCGCTCACCTGGTTGCGCGAAGTGACCGCGCAACAGGCGGCCATTCGTGTCAAGTCTGCGCTACGCCTGCGATTATTCGCGCACCTGTTACAGTTAGGGCCGGCCTATAGTAAGAGCGAATCTACGGGTGAGCTGGTTGCGACGGCCAGCGAAGGCATTGAGCGCCTCGATGCCTATGTCAGCCGTTATCTTCCTCAGATTGCGCTCAGTGTGCTGGTACCATTAATGATTGCAGCGTATATTTTTCCTATTGACTGGATAAGCGCCGCACTACTACTCGTCACCGCGCCGATTATCCCACTGTTGATGTTTCTTGTGGGAAGCTATGCGGAGAAGCATATTCAGCGCCAGTGGCTCGCGTTATCACGCATGAGTGCCTCGTTTCTTGACGCCGTACAGGGATTGCCGACGCTGAAAATGTTCGGGCGCAGCGGCGCGGCGGGCGAAAGGGTGGCGCGCCTCAGCAATGCCTTCGGGGAAAGAACGCTCAAAGTGCTGCGCGTCGCTTTTCTATCAGGGATGGTACTCGAATTCATGGCCTCAGCCGCGATAGGGCTGGTTGCCGTGATATTGGGAGTACGCTTGATAGATAATAACATCACCTTTGAGAGTGCCTTTCTGGTTTTGCTGCTCACCCCGGAATTTTACCGTCCCTTGCGAGAACTTGGTGTAGCGCGTCATGCGGGCATGGAGGGCAAAGCGGCGGCTAAACGCATCATCGAAATTTTGCAGGCTCCGCTGCCTGTGCAAAGGGTTGCTACATCGCGCAAGCCACTTGTCGACCCACTCACCATTACCTGTGCCGGTGTGACGTATACGTATCCCGGCAGCGAACGCTCCGCGCTGTCGGGGGTCAACCTGACATTGCCCGCGGGGAGTTGCACCGCGCTGGTTGGGCGCAGTGGCGCGGGTAAAAGCACGCTTGTCAACCTGCTCCTGCGCTTTATGGATGCGCAGGACGGGAGCATCACCGTCAACGATATTCCGCTCTCAGCGTTGCCCATTGAAACGTGGCGTGAATATATTGCCCTGGTACCACAGCGGCCCTATCTCTTCTATGGCAATGTGCTGGCGAATATCCGTATGGCGCGGCCATCGGCGAGCGCGCAAGAAATCATCGAGGCGGCCGAACTCGCGGGCGCGGCAGAGTTCATCAATCAACTGCCACGCGGCTACGAAACTGAGATTGGGGAGCGCGGGGCCCGTTTGAGCGCTGGTCAGGCGCAGCGTATAGCTATTGCGCGCGCGTTTCTTAAAGATGCCCCGTTGCTCATCCTGGATGAACCAACTTCGAGTCTCGATCCTAAAAGCGAAATGCTCATCCGGCAAGCGCTGGAACGCCTGATGCACAATCGCACGGCGCTGGTGATAGCCCACAGGTACAACACTATAGCCAGCGCAGAGCAGATAGCCATCATGGAGCATGGGAAAATCGTCGAGATAGGCAAGCCGGAAAGGCTCCTGCAGCAAGATGGCTCCTACACACAACTGATGGAGATGTACAGAAAGGTGCGGGTAACGATATGAAGGTATTTTTACGCCTGCTCTCGTTTTTGTCTGCCTTTCGCTGGTTGGTGGCGCTGGCCATACTCCTCGGTAGTCTCATGATCGCCAGTAATATGCTGCTGCTGGGCATGGCGGCGTACCTGATAGCGGCGGCGGCGCTCGGTCCGCTATTAGCCATACTCACCATTCCCATCTATATTGTGCGCCTCATGAGCGTTTCACGCGCGGGGTCACGTTATGCCGAGCGCGTAGTCTCCCATAACGTGACGTTCCGTTTACTTGCACAGTTGCGTACCTGGGTCTACCGGCGTCTCGAACCACTGGCGCCCGCTTATTTGCATAAGCAGCGCAGCGGTGACATGCTCACGCGCATCGTGGCAGATGTAGATGAACTACAAAATGTCTACCTCAGGATTGTTTCACCTATCATTGTTGCCATCATCATCAGCCTGCTCACTTTCGCGTTATTCTCTATCTTCAGCCCTGTACTGGCCTGGGATGCCGTGGCATTTCTCATCATTACGGGCTGCGGCGTGCCGCTGCTGAGTGGTATACTGACCCGGGGATTGGGCAAGCGGCAACTTGCGATACGGGGCGAACTGAACGCGCAAATTGTGGATGGCATCCAGGGCGTGCCAGACCTGCTGGCATATGGACAGGCTGACACGCAGCTGCGCAGCGTCGCGACGCTTGAGAAAAAACTGGACCAGATACAACAGCGTATGGCTGTAATCGCAGGTCTGCAACAGGCGCTCAACGATCTATTGATGAACCTGGCCTTGTGGAGTTTGCTCATCCTGGCAATTCCGCTGGTTGTCGCCAAGGCCATTGCCGGTGTATACCTTGCCTTCCTCGCCCTGGTCATCCTGGCAAGCTTTGAAGCGGTGCAGCCCCTGGCGGAGGCATTTCAGAAGCTAGGACACTCGGTCGCCGCCGGTGAGCGACTATTCAAAGTGACGGATACCAACCCACAGGTGCAGGAGCCTGTTGCACCGCTGCCGGTTCCCAGCAATACACCCGGCAGGTTCAGCCTCGAGTTTGACCATGTGCATTTCGCTTATCAGTCCGACGAAGGCCAGGTTGTACATGATATCAGCTTTGAGGTGTCCACCGGCAAACGCATCGCCATCGTGGGGGCAAGCGGCGCCGGAAAAAGTACACTGGTCAACCTTGCCCTGCGTTTCTGGGACCCGGACAAGGGAACCATTCGCCTGAATGGACACGACATCCGGCAGTACGCGCTCGGCGACCTGCGCGGCCTCATTGGCGTTGTGTCCCAGGATACCTATTTGTTCAACGACTCCATGCGTGGTAATCTGTTATTGGCGCGGCCAGAGGCCAGCGATAGTGAGATTGAGCAGGCCCTGGAGCAGGCACAACTGACCGCGTTCATTCAACAATTGCCCAAAGGGCTGGCAACATGGGTGGGCGAACAGGGACTGCGACTCTCCGGCGGCGAACGACAGCGGCTAGCCATTGCGCGTGCGCTGCTCAAAGATGCTCCCCTGCTCGTACTTGACGAGGCGACAGCAAATTTGGACCCCATGACGGAACACACATTGCTCGATGCGCTCGATATGCTCATGCAAGGGCGCACAACACTGGTGATTACGCATCGCCTTGTGAGGATGGAGCGTATGGATGAAATCCTGGTGCTTGATGAAGGAAGCA
>MNIY01000130.1 GCA_001919995.1 Ktedonobacter sp. 13_1_20CM_4_53_11 | reverse complement strand
ACTCAGAATATAAGGCGGGTAGATGTGATATCGATTGGAATAAAATGTGACTTCTCTCATTCTTTTATCTCATACGGGCAACATCTGCCCGCTTCTGTTCCGTCATATGCGTCGCTGCAACCAGCGAACCGTTCAGTGTCCGCTGGTTGTTCTGGGGAGCGGCGCTTAAAGCTCGAGCGGGAGTGACAGGACGCGCGGGAACGTGCTTGCGCTTCCCCTTCGAGGAGAGCACTCTCCGCCAGAGGAGCGCGCCTACCACGGCGATGCTGACGAGGTAGATGCCCAGTGCCCACCAGGTTTGCGTATCGCTGCCGGTGCCGATCCCATGAAGAGCCGCGAGGGCAAAGATGCCGAGCGTCAGCACATGCAGCCGTCTCCACCAACTGTAGCCAATGCGCTTGCGCAGCAGGGTGCTGATGCCGATAGCGATCCCCAGATACAACCCGACAATACCGAGCGCCATCCACTCCGGGCGATAGTGACTGGCAAGCGGGATGAGGATTTCCTTCCACCCGAAGTGGGTGAATGGATCTATCCAGACGGCCAGGACATGCACTCCGAGAAAGATCGTACTGAGCAGCGTCAGAAAGTTGTGCAGTTCGCTATTGAGTAAACGTGGCCAGCGGCTGGGCGATTGGATCTGCGTCGAAAGTGCCAGGCCCACGACCACCGCCAGGGTGAGTAACACGTAGGCTGTGAATCCGCCTGCTCGCGCGACGTCCCATGTGACGGTTTCCCAGATAGTATTCATAAGCTTATTTCCTCCATGAGCTGTGTCGGCCACGGCTCAACGGTTTCCCACGTGCCATCCTCGCGCACGAGCAGTCCCGCGATGCGGTGTTTCCGTAGGAAATCGGCCCCAGGTCTCGAACCGAGAATGAACGCGACTTTTGCCACTACCTCGGCCTGTTCACAACGGTCTGCCACGACGGTGACCGACCAGAGATCGCTCTCGGCAGGCAGCCCGGTGCGCGGATCGAGCAAGTGATGCCGCAGCGTGTTGCCCTGCCACCAGTGGCGATGTGCAATGCCGGAAGTCGCGATGGCCCCGTGATGAAGCGGGATCGTCCAGAACTGCTCACGTCCTGGTACTGCAATCAACCACTGCTCCGAAGCGGGAGGGAATCCCAGTACAGCGAGGTCTCCTCCCGCATTGACCATTGCAGCGCCTATCCCGCTCTCGTGGAGCTTCTCCAGGGCGGCATCGACTGCCATGCCCTTCGCGATCCCTCCGAAATCGAGCTTGATACCGGCAGGGAGGGTCACGAGCCGGCGTATCGGATCTACCTTCATGCCACGCCATCGTCCCCCTGGCTCCCCGGGAATTATAGGATCGAAACGGACAGCCGGAAGGTCATCGAAAGTACGGTCATACCCGAGCTGCACCAGTTGGTCCAGCAAGGCGGGATCGTAGATCCCCTCAGTGGCCTGCCCTCGCTCTGCCTGGTTTTCAGGAAGCAGCATGGAAATGGTCGTCCCCATCGCCCGGAACTCTTCGCGGCGCATACCAGCAGGAGTGCTATAGTCAGGAGGTGCTGGTTCCGGTGACGGGTTTTGACGATGAACTGCTTGTTGAAGAGCTGCTTGACGATGAGCTACTTGTTCCACTGGTATTTCCTCCTTGCTGTTTTAAGAAATTATTGTTATTTTTAGATGATGAACTTGATGTCGAGTTCGTCTTGGAAGATCCCGACGAGATCTGACTGGCAGTAGTACCAACCTGGTGAAATGCGACCAGTCCGCCGAACGTGCCGAAGCCCACGATCGAGGCAACGACGAGCCATCTCTTCAAGGTCCTGGCCAGAGCCAGCGCTCGCTTCTTGGGCATCTTCTCGGCGGCTCTGGGCTTCTGACCCACATCGCGCTGCGGCAGCCCTCTATTCCGTGGTCGTGGGAGTTCTTGCCAGCTGTCCTGTGGCGTGACAAGCCCGCCTTCATAGTGCTGGTTCTGTGGTGGTATCCACGAAGCGCGTGTATCATAATCAATTAAATTCGTTTCCATTGTTTTCTCCAATTATTCAACCAGATTTCTTTATTTCCTGTTTCAAGCGTACAACAGATCTATTGGCATTCCATTGGAAACAGATGAGAAACCTCTCATGACACTGACGTTATTTCGTACAGCTGCCCAGAACCGCTACTCGAACTTGATTGCCACTGGCTCGACGAGACGACCGTGCCATGCTGCGTAATCCAGCTAATCAGCGTGCTCTGGCCGCCGCCAGGACCACCTCCGCTGGAACCGTTGAGCAAGAAGTAGCGCACCGTTCCATTCTTTACCAGCGCAGCAAGCTGAGCAGTCGTTAAGATGGGATCGCTGCCGGAGAAGCCGCCCAGCGCCATGACAGGCTGATTGGTCTCCAGGATAATGGCATCCGCCTCGTTCGAACTGGCCACGGCAACCAGGTACTTCGCGCTTCCCCGGTGTACTTCCAGGTAGCGGATCAGCGCTGTATCAGCGGTGCCTCTTCCTCCCAGGCCAACGCCGGATTGCCCGCTTGCCCCGGCAACCGGGAGGCTTGACGCCTCGTCCGCCAGCACGGGAATCGTCGACCACACTGTCGATGTAAGCATCAGCGCCAGGAGGCCAACACAGAGCGTTGGCGCCAGGATGCGTGCATTGAGCCGGAGACGTGGCATCAAACGAGCCGCGAGCAGGACCGCTGCCGCGAGTGCGCAGGGGATGGCGATCAGCGGGATCAGCCACGTCCCCCAGGATGGGTTGCTCATAATAATATGAATCTGCTCAAGGGCTGTCAGCAGAAGCGCCAGGGGCAGCAGCCAGCCGCGCCAGCCAGAGCGTCGGTAATCCTGCCACATCACCACGACGCCGATGCCAAAGAGGGCGCAGATGGCCGGGGCGAGCGTTGACAGGTAGTACTGGTTTTGCTCGGCACTGCTGGTTGCTCCGGAAGATACTCTGCTGTGGTTGTGGGGGTAGTAATCATTGCAATGTATTCCTCTCTGAAATGGATGATGAGTTGTGATGTTGCTGCGTGACGGTTTTTTGCCGGGAGTTTGCTCTTTCCTCGCGCCGCCACTCGCGGGCATAGATGAAAAGTTCGCGAAAGGCGC
Source organism: Ktedonobacter sp. 13_1_20CM_4_53_11 (assembly GCA_001919995.1). The sequence goes on along the minus strand of MNIY01000130.1, from coordinate 23,580 downwards.
GCGCAATTACGCGCGGGCTGGCCCCTGTGGCGCGTCCTCCCCGGCGCGGCAAGTGGTGAACGCCCACTTCCCGGTAGGAGTAGCCAGCACGTTTCAACTTGTAAAGTAACTCGGCATTGATCATTGCCCCGCGTGTTTCGAGCGGGTATCGGTGCAAAAAGTCAGTGTGTAAAAGTTTGAAAGCGCAGTCGATGTCGCGTACATGGACGCCTAACACCAGGCGGATCAAATGTTTCCAGCCCCAGGCGTTGAGCTTACGCATCCACGAATCTCGTCGGTGGATGCGATAGCCAATCACCGCGCCGTATTCGTCGATGTACGGGAAAAACCGCTGCAGGTCTCGTATATCGAATTGCCCGTCAGCATCCATAAACAGAGTGAGGTCTTTCGTCGCCGCCGCGAAGCCGCTCGCCAGGGCGGCTCCATAGCCCTGGTTGGTAGAGTGAGTGATGAGACGGACCTGGGAGTGGTTCGCGGCAAGTGCGGCGACAATCGACCGCGTCCGATCCGTGCTGCCATCGTCGACAACCAGCACCTCAACATCCATCCGCAATCTGCTCAAAACGTTCAGGACATCAGAGACAATGCTGGCAATAACCTGCTCTTCGTTATAAGCGGGTAGGACCACCGAGAGGCTGCGGTTGCTGACACGCTCGTGCTCATGGCCGCCGATATCGTGCTGTTCGCGTTCATTGGTATCCTCTCTTCTCACCAATGCTGGCAATGAACGATGAGAGTCAGGGACGTTCCCAGGCGCAGACACGACTGCGGGGGGCAATTCTTGCTTCTTAGGTGTCTTGCTCACGAAGACCCAGAGACGCATCCCCACGTAGGAAATGAGTACTGTACCAAAGATAGCAAGCACCTTTGATGCATTGGCCCAGAGCGTCGTATTGACGATCCAGAGATGAAGAGCATTACTGGCAAGCCAGAGGATGGCACTACTCCACCCGATGCCAAGCAATGTCGTCGTGGCGATAGGAGCATGGCTTTCAGATGATTCTACAAAGTACGTTTCAAATGTGTCTATCATGAACAAAACCTCTCAAAGTAGTGTGTGACCTCTAAGAGACCATATGATAGAGCATGAAAGCTCCGTCGTTATCTTTCTTCTCTTCCAGCAACAAATGATCCCAAAACGACCACGTTGCATTGGTTAGGGTAACAGGGGACGATGAGAGGGACATTGGAAGGAAATGAGGAATTTCTCATGCCTGCTCCGCACAACGCTCTGCCCGATGAGAAATTTCACATCCATCTCCAATCTATTTCTCATCTTGTTTCCTTACTATAGAATTAGCGCAAGGAGCAGAATCCGCGACACATTCCTATAAACGACAAACTTGCCTTACATGCACGAGAAGAGTATCAGGGCTATATCCAGATATTCTCACTATTTCCAGGGAGGAACTATGAAGAAACGTTACATCCTGCTGGCCGGAACCAGCCTTGCCCTCGTCATTATCGTTGCTGGTCTGCTGTACTCAGCACACTTCGCCAGCACCGTCAGCCAGCCCCATACTGCGCAAGGAGTCGCAACGGCCACCGGAACGCCCATTCCATCAACCGGTCTGCAGGTATTTCAGATCGTGCCTGCCCAGACCACAGCAACCTATAGCGTGTACGAAAATCTGGTCTTTCAAAATAAACCGAATAATGATGCGATTGGCTCGACGCACTCAGTCCAGGGCAGTTTCCGCGTACGGACAGGCGCATCGCCCCTCGTCGCAGCTATGAATATTACAGTTGACTTAAGAACGTTGCAAACCGATGCAGAGAGGCGTGATAACTACGTACGACAACACGCCCTGGAAACAGACTCCTATCCTTATGCGACGTTCATCTCTGTCAGCACGCAAGGCTTACCGGCGAGCTATACTGACGGGCAAACCGTTCATTTTCAACTGACAGGTAACCTGGCGATGCACGGCAAAACCAATAAAGAGGTATTTGACGTTCAGGGAAAGGTAGTGGGCAAGACCATAACGGGAACGGCAACCAGCACCATATACATGACGGACTTCGGGATCCAGCCGCCAAACCTCGCGAACATCGCTATCGCACAAAATAAGGTGCTCATCACCCTCACCTTCACAGCGAAGGAGGCATGAAAACATCCTCCGAATATTCGCGTAAATTACCACAGGGGGAAACATCACCTGGAAACTTGTGATAAAATGTGGTTATGCTCTGCTTGCCCTGGCAGACAGAGAAGAACAAAATAAGTTGCCATAGTCACTTTTGATGCAAGGAACGTATAACTATGCACAGTACTCACAGTACGTTATCATCCCTCGTAGAAAGAGCTTTGACGGGCAACCAACGCCCCCTGGAATTTTACCTGCGTGATCAGAGTCGCCTGCCCGGACCACGTGCCAACCTGGAACTGGTCGATGATGTGAGTGACCTCTTCGCAGAGCTTGTAAAAGAACAACCCGACAAAGTACGCTCATTGTTGAACTACTTTATCAGTGATGACTATAAAAAAGTAGTAAGTAATACCCCCGCCGAATTTGTTGTGCTTTCTGGAGTCGTGGCGTTTGGTGCCTGTGCCGCTGCCTTACCGAAATGGCGCAGTGAAGTCTTTGAATTGCTGGATCAGTTTGCCAGTAGTACCTGCTGGCGCGTTCGCCAGGGGGTAGAAAGAGCCTTTCAACGATTACTGATCGCTGCGCCTCAGGAAACCATTAACTATCTCGCTATTATGGCTGCTCGAGGCAACTACTATCAACAGCGCGCCTCTATCGCCGCCATTGCCGAGCCTTCGCTCCTTTTCTCTTCCCAAACCCAGCAGGCTGGCTTATCTATCCTCACTATCATCCTGGAACGCTTGCACTCGGCGCCCGCTTTTGATCGTAAACGCGAAGATTTTCGTGTGCTGCGCCAGACGCTAGGGTACGCTGTCAGTGTCATCACTGCCGCTGCCCCTGAACGAGGTTTCGCACTCATGCGCACCTGCGCAACCTGGGGCGATACAGACGTTGTCTGGATATTGCGCGAAAACCTCAAGAAGAAGCGTCTTGCCAGGTTTGTGGAGTACACAGCCGAGCTATCTGAACTTTTGGCGTAAATCAATTCGCAAAAATTGGTTGAACGTGGTAAACTATTAGCTGAAATTATATCGATTGCTCAATAGAAGTACTCCTCCATGGATCCTTTACCCCGTGGCGGAGTATTTTTCGGAACCCTGGCGTTCGATTTGAACCAGAAACAGGAGAAATGGTCAAACCTTCTCCTGCTGTATAGAGAGGAAAGTGATACTTTTGGCTGCAACAACAACCGCAGATTTTCGTAATGGCATGGTAATCCGCTATAACGGCGAGCTATACACAGTCGTCGAATTCCATCACGTTAGCCCTGGAAACTGGCGTGCCTTCGTTCGTGTCCGCCTGAAAAATCTCAGGAGCGGGCGCATCTTAGAGCAGCGCTTCCGCGCCGGTGAAGAGATCGACGAGGTGCGCGTCGAACATCAAAACTGGCAGTTTCTCTATGTCGACGGCGACGACTATATCTTTATGAATACCGAAACCTTCGACCAGCAGCCGGTACCGAAAGAGATGCTCGGCGATGCCGTAAAATTTCTCAAAGAGCAGGATATCGTAGAATTGCTGGTAGACGGTGAGAACATCGTTTCCGTGGAAATACCGAACTTCCTTGAGTTAAAAGTAGAAAGTGCCGAACCTGGCGTTCGTGGTGATACAGCCAACAACGTGACTAAGCCGGCCACACTTGAGACCGGCGCTGTCATCAACGTCCCCCTGTTCGTGAACCCTGGCGATAGAATCCGCATCGATACCCGTACAGGTCAGTACGTTGAACGCGTGAAGTAATCTCACCATATCTGGCGAGGATGTGAGTAAGCCATCAACTCTAGTTGCCTACCCACACCCTCTCTTCACCTGTACATTAGTGCCCAAATGTGTGGTCCTAACACAAATAGGCCGATGACCACCGACAACATGGCGCTCAATAAAACAGCCCCTGCTGCCACATCTTTCGCGACTTTCGCTAGCGGGTGATATTCAGGGGAAGCCAGGTCAACACACAACTCGATAACCGTGTTAAACATCTCCGCTATAAATACACCGGTGATCGCCACAAAAATCATCGCAAACTCAACCGCAGAGATACGCAGCACGATCCCCATGATAATCGCAAGACAGGCAATCACTACATGCACCCTTACGTTGCGCTGGGTTCTCAGCGCATACCACAGACCACTAAAAGCATAGTGAAATCCAGCAACAAAGTTCGACCATTCTGTTTTCTGCGCTCCCCGTGGATGTTTCGGTTGGCTCATCGTTGCTATGCTTTCCGCCCCACTGACTGTAGCACAGACCGCTGTAGCGCGACCATTCTCTGATACCCTGCCTCGTTCTGATCATCGTATCCCACAAGATGCAGCACGCCGTGAGCAAGCAGATAGAGGAGTTCATAAGATGGCGCATGACCCGCAGCGTTGGCTTGATGCAGCACTGTCGGCCAGGAGATCACGACATCGCCCAGATTGGTGATCACTCCAGGAGGAGTAACAAATGCGGGTCTGTTCTCCTCGATGGTCTCCTGTTTTTCTCCCTCGCCTTCATCGTTCTTCGTCCATAATTCATCTGCTGGAGCCTTGACCAGGGGTTCCTCAAGCAAAGGAAACGAGAGAACGTCGGTTGGCTTGTCCTGCTGGCGATACTGTTTATTCAGATCCCGTATACCTTCTTCATCGGTAATTAGCAGCGTAAGCATTACCTGCTGGGCAATACCAACAGCAAACAGCGTGTTTTCGACCACCTGGTCCAATTCAAGCATATTCAGCATCTCCTGGATAGCCGCATTTTGTTCGTCATCACCGGCGTTAATGTAGAGCTCGATCTCAGGATGTTGTCTATTCATACCCTAAGCCTCTCATCAATTATTTCAGACAATAGAGTACCCACAAGGGATATCATCTCTCCTTGTGGGTACCCGAATGTTATTGACCTTTATTTGCAACTTTGCGCCGTCTCGCGGCCTCTTTTCTCTTGCGCTTTACGCTTGGTTTTTCGTAATGCTCTCGGCGTCGAGCTTCAGCAAGAATGCCATCCTGCTGAAGCTTGCGATTAAAACGTTTCAGTGCAGTCTCAAACGATTCATGATCGCCGACTTTGACTTCCGACACCAGGGTCTCCCTCCCCTCGTGGCCTGTTTTCAAAGTATATAAAACACCTTAAATCTCTATACTTTGTGGACCTGCGGGAAAATTATAAGCCAGCCCCAAGCATCGTGTCAAGATTTTTTTGCTTGCTTTGTCGCTTGCCTCCCAAACGCAAGCATAAACACTACGAACCCTAACAGCACTATACTGAACAAACTAATCGTTCGATCAAGCAGTATTGCCGCTGTTGATACGTTCAAGGCATTCGGCGCCCCATGATTAAAGAGCCCGATCATCGCTAGCATGCCAGCCTCAACTAGACCGACACCACCACCCGTGAACGGGACAGCCGTTAACAGTGCTTCACCAAGCGCTATGAAGATTGCCGCTGCGATAATATGGGTAAAATCACCACCAATCAAGTTGAGGGCTAGCGCCACAAAGAAGAAGCGGAAAGCCTCACAAGCCCAAACCCCGAATGTTAATCCTATCAATGTCGGTATTCGTTTGAATGACCCAAGCGTCCCTGCCTGGAAATGATAATAATAATCGCGGAAGCGCGCCGGCACCAATTTAGCAATTTGTGTAGGGAACAGGTGCATCATAATCAGGACCCCTACTCCCAAAATGACGGCTGCCAGCGTCAGTTCCAAACCGCTACGCAGCACCACCGGGAGATGCGCGTGCAGGCTGATGATCAATGCGGGAATGAAGAGCAATAAGAGTACGATCAGATCCAGCAGGCGTTCAGCCATCACAGTACCAAAAGTACGCGTCGCTGAGACTCCCGCTTCCTGGCGTAAAAGGTAGGCGCGATACAGGTCACCTAATTTCGCAGGCACGATGGAATTGGCGAACCAGGATATAAAAATAATCTCTAACAACTTCCAAAATTTCGGGAGATCAACGCCATTCGCTTTGTTAAAACCCACGTTTTCCAGGAGGACGCGCCATCGAAGAGTTCGTAGGAGAAAAGAGAAATAGTATATAGCGAATGCGGCCAGTAAAAAAAAGACATCAGCGCTCTTTATAGCTGCCCAGGTTTTTTGGGGATCGATTTGTAATTTTTGTACAAAGAAAACAATCGCGACAACAACGACAACTAATGGCAAAAGCGTGCGCCAATTCAACAATTTTTTATTCAGCGACAATTGGTCGGCTGTAATCTCAGCCTCTATCGGTACTTGACTGTCTTCCTTCAGCATCTCTTGCCCTAAAAGTTCCGCTTTACTTTCTTCAACTGCACCACTCTGGTTGTTATCTACAGAAGACACACTACTATTTTGCGATTTCGGCGTAATCAAAATTCCCTCCGTTGTTGCTAACGTTATGAGCTACTCCCTCTAGACGGATAAGAGCGATAAGGAGTAACGCAATCAAGTTGGTTAAACTATGTACATATAAATCATCAACGAGATTATGGACGCATACGGATAGAAGAGCGGCCAAAAGTCCTATAGCTAATGCCCGGTCATTCCTGATCATCTCGAGGATGCTGTATCTATCCTGAGTCCGAACACGAGTAGATATGGACATCGGTTGCACCAATGCAAGTAACTTGTTCCATAAGCCCAGCGGCGCCAGTACTTTGGGCAGTGGTGTCTCTAACCCGGCCTTTGCTTGCATATATTTTTTGTGAATGCTATTATATGCACTTCCTCCGGCCACAAACATTGCCATCAGAAACAGTAAATAGGCCGTCAATCCAATAGAACCGATTTCAGCGGCAATATTGATGTAGTAGTTATGTGCATGTCCTAATGAATTGACAAAAATAGTGACGAAGTACTGCGGATATGCATCAGGATAGTTACCCGTGCCTACCCCTGTTAGAGGATGATCCACAAACATGCGTACACCGGCAATCCAATGTGCTAAACGCTCTGCAGTTGAATAATCCTGTTGGCTGGGATTGGTAAACGAAATTTGAATGATCCCTAAGTATTTCAACAATGGCGTAACGACAAAGGTCGGTATCCATCCACTGAAAAACATTTCGATCATGATCAAACCTGCCAGTCCCAGCAGCGCCATGAGCTTCCGTAAGTGAGGCAAACCCACAATCACAATGAAGAGCAGCGCTACCGCAATAGCAATCTCTCCGCCCCGGGATTGAGTGAGATACACTGCTATCGCTAGTATGGCGCTCCCCAGTGCTGCCCATAGGCGTATAAACTTGTTACTGCCGAGCAACGCCAGGGCAAGGGCAATACTTAACGGCATATTGAGATACCCCGCGAATGGGTTGGGTTGATCAAAGGTACCGTAGACCCGCAGGCTCGTATCGCGGATAAAAGTTTGGGGCCCCAGGTCAAAAAAGGCCTGGAGATAGCCCAAAAAAGCCTGAGTGACCCCTGCCAAGCAAACAAGCACAATCATTGTCCAGATCTGCTTGCGGGTCCGTAAATACTGTGAGCCGATCAGCAGCAATACCAGGAATTCCAACCATTTGCTCACCTCCTTCAGGCTCGAACTGATGCTGATAGATGCCCTCATAGAGAGCAACATTGCGCCAAGCAAGGCAAGGAGCGCAAATAGAAGGTAGCGTGGGACGTTTGAAGCTTCCCGGTCGCCAGGTCCTGAACGGGCGCCATATGTGTCCCAGTCCCTATCTGAAACAGCTGAACGCAGCCCAAAACTCAACAACCAGCCAATACCCAGCAAGACTACCAGGATATCGGCACTGTTGAGATGCAGGCCAGCAACATCGATAATATCGAGCGAACCCCAGGGTACGGCGAAGGGCATGAGATAGAGTGCTACTCGCGGACGGAGTATCGTCCAGGTCAGGATGACACAATATAACGGGAGCCGGAAATTCCATGGCTCCCGTAGCATCATGAGCAGAACAATCGCGCACAATCCCCCTATCAAACCCACCAGGTTTGATACTATGACCTTTTCACGCAAAAATAAAGAGGCTGATTGCAGCCAGGAAGCCTTGTGGATTGGAGAAAATCCACCGGCACCGGGATTGTTCATATTGTTCGCTATGTTTCTAAGTTTTATGCCCTATGATATGCTTGAAGGCTGAGAAAGAGTATTGCTGAACCATTCAATAGTGCGGCGCAAACCACTCTCAATACCTATCTTAGGTGTCCATTCCAGCACGCGCTGCGCCTTGGAAATGTCCGGGCGCCGCCGTTCTGGGTCGTCAACGCGGTTTGGCTCGAATATAATCGTTGAAGTAGCTTCACACAATCGAATAATCGTTTGCGCATATTCTAGCACGCTATGCTCCTCGGTATTGCCAAGGTTGAAAACCTCTCCCGCTGTATGCGGCCTGAACATTGCCCGCATCAAACCATCTACCAGGTCGCTCACGTAACAGATACTGCGCGTAATGCTGCCATCCCCATAAATCGTTAGAGACTCATCGTGTAATGCCTGCGTAATAAAATTTGGTATCATGCGTCCATCATGTATCTGGCTATTTGGCCCATAGGTGTTGAAGATACGCACAATACGCGCGTTGATCCTGTATTGTCGGAAGTACTCCATCGTCAACGTCTCGCCCAGGCGCTTACTTTCGTCATAACACGCGCGCGGTCCAACTGGATTGACATTGCCCCAGTACTCCTCGCGTTGCGGATGCTCAAGTGGATCGCCGTAGGCCTCGGACGTTGAGGAAACCAGAAACATCGCATTCTGCTTCTTTGCCTGCTCGAGCATCTGGTATGTTCCCTGGCTATTGACCAGTATAGTCTCAATGGGATGTTCCATATAACCCACCGGGCTGGCGGGGCTTGCCAGGTGGAAAATCGCATCTGCTTCAAAATCAAATGGCACCGTCACGTCGTGCCGCGTAAAGGTAAATTGTGGATGATTGAGCAGTGGCGCAATATTTCTTTCTGAACCAGTTATGAGATTATCTATACACAGCACGCTGTGCCCTTCATCCAGTAGCCTTGTACAGAGATGAGAGCCAATAAATCCTGCTCCGCCGGTAACAACAGTTTTCAACGAAATGGACCTCCAAGTGCGAATATAAAACATGTTTTTTTAATTATACCTTACAAGTCGAGACGGTTTGGGTGCATAATGGTAACGACTCGAGACTGGGTTTGCTATTGATGGAGAAGATAACTTCTGAAACTTCTGTATTTAAGGAACATAGAGGCAGGTATATAAAGTCGGCGGAGTTAGGCCTTGCCGTCCTGACACATCTACGTGCCCTGCTTCCGCTTCCAGCGCTGGTACATAACCTCGTCGCCCCAGCTAAGGAAACCTGCAGTAGTAAAACCATGCACAATGATTACGGCCAACAACGTGCGTGGCGTTGGCTGCGCCAGGTAGATCAAGCTAAAAACAAGGCCTGCCAGTCCAACTCCCCCGACACTTCGCCAGTTCCACTTGCCCAGTCGGTGATACAGCGTATAAGTTGCCGTACTGACCAACCATCCCCAGCCAATCCATCCGGTCCATTGCGTTATAGCGGCCCACACAAATCCCCGGAAAAACAACTCCTCCACCGGCCCATTTATAAACAAATAGAAAACCCCCTGCAAAAAGTGATCGCTGATGGTGGGCCTGCGAAACCAGGGACCAACGATGAACATGCGGTACACAGCAGCAAAGGCAGCCATGAAGATACCAACCAGCACCCCAATCGCCAGTTGTTCTGGAACATCGTGCCATGTCAACCCTAGAAACGATAGTGGCAAATGCAAAAATGTGATATAGAGAAATGGAATAACGGCCATCGGGATAATGCGCATAAGCATATCGGGCCACAGCCAACGCCATGTATCGGCAACCGTCGACCGCACAACATCGGGGGATTTGATAGACGACACCCGCTTACCTCTTCTTGGGAGAAAAATATCTCGTGTCTGCGTAGAAGCCATTGATTACAGGTACTTTCTGACCTGGTAATGTTAAACATAGCTTAATCAGTCATTAAGTAAGTGTAATCAATCTCTAGCTACTTGTCTAGCCTTTCTCTTCCAGTTGTGCTAAACTTTGCTCTACTTTTTCCCTCGACATCCCTCCAGTCTCTAGTTCCGTATCACTTTTACTCCGCAGCCTTTCATAAAAGACTCTTCCCTGCCCCACCACCCCGGCGTCAATAGGGTCTTCTCCTGTCTCGATCATCTCAAAAAGCATATCGTTAGCTCTGTTGTATTGCCCCATTGACTCAAAGTAACTGAACACCGCTAGCTTCGTCTTCTGAGGTAGTTCAAACGTTTCCAGCGCACGCAGATCATACTCAACGGCTGACACAATATCAATGTCTCTGACTTCACTGCTCTGCTTTGCAGCCTCCAGGAAAAAATGTAAGGACTTCAGGTATCTGTAATAGCTCTCGTCCTCATTTCCCATCTCCACGTAGACATCGCCCTCTTCTTTCAGCAGGAGGCTGATCCACACACATTTTTGCACGTTCAAAACGCCCAGCGGCGAAATCATCTGTAGGAGCATCTCTTCTGAAGCGGAGTTCACAAAGCTCGAAGTAAACCCGGTCGTCTGTAAAAAAACATCATCGATATAGATAAGCGTTTCTTCATATTTGTTGCTTTGCCTCAAATGCAGTATAATCGCCAAAGCCCTGCCAAAGCGCTCAGCTATCCTCAGGATATAATCTTTGTTCATCATAGGAGTTTCCTCCTTGATTAGCGAGCGGGTGCGGTTGCAACGCAACCGCACCCGCTCGCTAATCAAGCTAGCCTTTCGATAGCCTTCTCAATCCTCGCCATACTTCGTTCGCGACCAAGCGCCTCCATCGTCTCAAAAAGTGGTGGTGTTGCCGTTCGCCCACTAATCGCTACACGGATAGCTCCAAAAAGCTGCCCCGGTTTCATGCCGAGCTCCGCAGCCAGCTCGCGCATCGGCGGCTCCATCACCTCGTGCTTCCACTCTTCCAGGCTATTGAGCAGGTCTCTTGCTCGCATCAGTCCTACAAGCGTACGGTCAATATCCATACCTTTCTGCACCAGCATCGCTGTGTCATAGTGCAGCTCATCGACAAAGAAGAAGGATACCACCTCTGCGGCCTCGCCGAGCGTTTTCAATCGCTCATGCTCCAGGTGCAATACCCTGCTGGTGTATGCTTTATCAAGTGGACGTTTGACACTATCTGGTAGGCCGCCCGCGATCTCTGGACGCTCCATATACGGCAACGTACGCTCGATTAACTCCTCTAACGGCATCTGCCTGATGTAGACCCCGTTCATCCACAGTAACTTATCAGGATCATAGATGCCGCCAGCCGCTCCGATGCGATCCAGCGTGAAAACGCGAATCAACTCCTCCCGCGTAAAGAGTTCGGTCTTATCATCGTAGGACCAACCTATCAGCGCCAGGAAGTTGAACACCGCCTCCGGTAAAAATCCTTTCTCCTTGAGTTCTATCCATGAAGGTGCGTTATGTCTCTTGCTGAGTTTCTTCTTATCTTTCCCTAACACGGTTGGCACATGGTAGAAAAGAGGCAGCTCCCAGCCCAGGGCCTTGTAAATTTGTATATGCCGTGGCGTACTGGATATCCACTCATCTCCCCGTAAGACATGGGTAATGCCCATTAAATGGTCATCCACGATACTGGCCAGGTGATAGAGGGCAAAACCATCCGACTTGAGGATGACAGCGTCATCGATGTCGCTATTCTTAAAAGTGATATCTCCGTGAATCTCGTCATGCACAACGGTCTCGCCCTCCAAAGGCATAGCAATGCGCACCACGTACTTGAGGCCAGCCGCCTCGTTCGCCGCACGCTGCTCTTCAGTCAGGTAACGGCAATTCCGGTCGTATCGCGGCGGCAACTTCTGTGCAGCCTGAGCTTTGCGCAACTGCTCCAGTCGCTCCGCTGTACAATAACAACGGTAGGCATGACCGGACTCGATCAATTGGTGAGCATACTGTTGATAGATTGCCTTGCGCTGCGTTTGATAGTAGGGGCCATACTGCCCACCCACGATAGGCCCCTCGTCGTAATCTATATCCATCCAGCGCATCCCATGCAGGAGAAAATCGACCGCCCCTTCAACCGTCCGCGCAACATCAGTATCCTCTATGCGAAGAATGAATGTGCCACCTGTATGGCGGGCATAGAGCCAGCTGAAGAGCATCGTACGAAACCCACCGATATGCATAAGACCCGTTGGGCTTGGGGCAAAGCGCAGCCGTGGCTTGTGCCCAGCCTCCCCCGTTGGCATCTTCTCTAACTGATTCTCAACTTGTGTCATAAATGCAGAATCCCTCTCTTCCTCATCACAAACGAATTTGACCCATTGTAACATAACCATCCAATAAGTATAATACGCACAGGATTTCACTAACTGTCCTGGTAATCAAGAATATAACCTTGTCCTCCGTCCAGCCGTATTACTGATTGATGAAAACAATGTTCATCTCATGGAGCGACGTGAAACATATCAAGATGTGCTATTCCGTTACTGAATTCAAATTGGATTTCAGAAATATAGCTGCGTATGTATACTATAGTAGTAGGTTGTAGGTTAGACTTGGCCGCATCCGCTGGATGGAGAAGACAGGGGTTGGGTCGCCATGAGGAATTGATTTGTACCTTGAAAGCAATAGGCAATGATGTACGGTTCACAACCTCAAGATGAGCATTACCAGGAGTTTGACGAGCACAATGCACCGACCGAGCCGCTCAAACTCTTTCATCCACCACTCGATCCGCCACGCGTTGCTGATGAAATGTGGATGGAGCCAGGTCCTGATGGAGCGCTGCCTGCACCAACACCCATCGAACATCCATTCCCTCACCTGAATATTATTCCCACCAGCCCTGACTATCAATCGTCGGCAGCACCAGTTTACCCTGCGCTACCATCCGTACCTTCGTCTCATAAGCGAAAAAAGGGGCAGCTATCCCCTGAAGGTGCGTACCCAGTCTACCCCTTCTATCCTCCTCAACCCATACAACCGGTGGCTCCACGTACACGGCATAGAAGGCATAGCGCCATTCCATCACTTGTGGGGTTATTCTTTGTCGCTGTGCAGCTCCTGCTGCTGCTTCGCTTCTTGCTCAAGCTAATAAACATTCAAGGCAATGCTGATTGGGTAAGCATCGTCTATTCCACCAGTGATATCTTCCTATTGCCCATCCGTCTCATCTTCCAGCACATAACCTTACCTTTTCCCATACCGTTGGAACTCTATACCCTGATAGCCATACTAGCCTACGGATTGCTGTCACGTATCCTGGTGAGCATATTAAAAGCTATACTATACTAGCGTTTTGCAACGACTGGAGGACGCTCTTTTCCTGATTCCCGTTAATCTTTTCCGAACTCGTCTAACACATCCAGTGTGTTGATAAAGTCGCGATAAGCATCCAGATTGTCCTGGTCCATCTCTTTTTTGTCTCTCCTCTGCTCTGCCTTCGTTAACGTCTGCTCTTCGTTCGTTTCAAGGGCCACGCCTGCACGCTCTAGAACGCTCTCTTCAACAAAGATAGGCGTTCTTGCACGGACAGCGAGGGCAATAGCGTCGCTAGGACGTGAGTCGACCTCCACATGCCTACCCGCAACATCCAACACGATACGGGCATAGAAAATGTCTTCTATCAGGTCTGAAATGACAATGCTCTCTATTTTTGCCCCGAGCTCCACAATGACGTTTTTCAGCAAATCATGTGTCAGCGGACGGGGTGATGTCGTTCCCTGAAGTTCGACGGCAATTGCGTATGCCTCTGCATGTGCTATCCAGATAAATAAGTAGCGTTCCTGTTTTGTAGCTTTCAAGATGACCACTCGCTGTTGCGTGGCCAGGTTTATACGCACACTTTCAACTGTCATCTCAACCATATATCTGAACTCCCTCTTCTATGGCTGGGGTCCGTCGAATTTCTGACGCCTCTGCAATACACCCTTTTCCTTTTTCAAGTGTATGTCTTATTCATTGTACACTTATTCGTGGGGTAGGCGCAAATCATCCCTCATCCCCTGTTCCCAATGCAATCTCCTACAGCATGAGCAATTGTCACTCAACCTACTCTCAATGGAGAGTATAGCAAAATGTGCCCACTATTCCAAGTCCCTGTTGAGGAAAATCACCCTTTTTTGCGTCACGAAATAATATTCGGAAAATACGTTCGATAAAAGGCTTGAAATGCGTAAGATGATATGCTATTATAGATTTGAATGGCTGTTCTATTTTTGTAGTCTGGCTACAATAAAAGAGGCCGAAACAGAAAGGCGGAAATGGGTACTATGTCATCAGATCAGGCAACCGACATTCAAAAAAGAATGTACAATTTTATTGTTAGCTACATGAAGACGGAGAAGATGCCACCCACCAATCGCGAAATTGGTCGTGAACTGCAAATCGCCAGCACCGGTCATGTTGATTATCATCTCACTATGCTGGAGAAAAAGGGGCTTATCTCTCGCCAGCCCAAGAAAAGCCGTGGCATCAAGCTGATTGAAACAGTTACTGGTATCCCCGTCATGGGCTCGATCGCTGCTGGTCAGCCTCTCGAAATTTCTAATGATCCCGAGGAAATGCTCGACGTTGGCCGTGAGTTGGAGCCTGACAACACGTATGCATTAATCGTAAAAGGTCGCTCCATGATCGAAGATCATATTTGTGATGGTGATTATGTCGTCATTAAACCTCAGGATACCTGCAACAACGGCGATATTGTCGTCGCTGTTCGTTTACAAGAAGGGATGAGCGGTAGTGCTACCCTCAAACGCTTCTTCCAGGAGAAAGATCACGATAGGGTGCGCTTGCAACCGGCTAACTCTGAATTAGAACCTATTATTATTCCCAAGAGTGAGTGGGATGAAGAATGGAAGGTTCAGGGGAAGGTCGTCGCCATTTTCCGCCAGTGCCACGCCGCATAAAAACGTCTTTTTCTGTTAAGGCCGTCAAACAGTCTTCTCAGGGGTACGCGTATCTCGATATCATTACAAAGCGCATACCCCTGAGCATAGTCCTTTTGTTTTCCTCTCCTCCATTCACCGAGTTCCGCGCCAGGATGCCCGGCTTTAGCCATGGGGTGAATTAACCAAAAGTACTAATAAAAATCCTCCTTATTATCTTTATTGTATCTTTTTACTTGTTTTGTAGACGCAATTCTGTCGTGAGTACTGAATTACCCTATTGGTTCACTTGTACTCTTTACTCAATTATGGTATATTCATAGCACGAGACAGCAGTGAAGGATATTTGAAAAACCCTTATTTCACCTGCGATAACACAGGATGGTAAAGCGCTCGTATTTAGGTACCTCCTGGTTTTGCTTCGCTAGCGGTTCCCAGAATGGAGATAGTTGATGAGAACTGCCGCTGTGGCCTTGGTGTTGATTGTTGGAGCTGCAGTAGTCCTCTGGTATGGTAACACATTGAATTCATTGATTCTTGGTGGGCTGATAGGTGGATTGGCGGCTTTGCTACTAAGCATCCCGATTTCCCTGGTTTTATTTTCCTACTTTTCTCGCCGTCATGAAGATCAACTTAGGGCAGAAGTTCAAGAAGAAATGTCCCTGGCTCAAATCCATGAATATGGATACCCTGAGGCTCCAGAGGACATTTATGATGCCGAAGTTCAAATGCTTCCTCCCGCAGAGTACGAACGGAGCGATTATAGAGTAACGACAGGACGAAATCTCGTCCAGTCTTACCCTCTTCCGTCTCCAACAAGGCAAAATCAGCTTGCGGCATCAGAGGGTCAAGCATATCGTCAACGTACAACAGAATATCCCCTTCGTCCGGCTCGGCCACCAAGATCGGCCTCTTTAGCTCCTTCTGGACGAGGCAATGGTAACGCGCTTCCGTCGCGTAATCCCAATGCTGCACGACAGGGGCGCTATCCAGGATTTCCTGGTTATCAACCAACTCTCCCTCGTGGATCACATCGGACCGCCGCTTTTCGTGCCGCACGGCAGGAAGCTGCCCAACAATATAATGACGATGACCTTGAAGTGTACCCAACCAGTACATCCAGAAAGATTCCCACTGTTCGTCAGGAACAAAACCTGGTACCAGAGCAGTATCGGCCCAGAGTCAATCGGCCAGCTCAAAAACCCCATCCACAGGGACCAGATCACTATCGTTCAAAGCGAACCGTCGATGGTTCTCCAATTCCACCCGGCTATAGGCATGCATTGCCTGAAGCTAGTGAGAGCCTCGCCAACGAAACCTCTCAGAGAATCTATTATCGATCTCGCGAGCAGCAAACCGACCAATTGCGGGAGTCAACAGGTCCAGTTGGGCGTGGTCCGCAGACCGATCAATTTCGGCGATCAAACGAAACGATGACCCGTAATCCCCGTGTTGAAGCTCAGCTTCGTAATCCTGAAGTCATAACAGGTAGCCTCAAGAATCCCTTGGTACGGCGCGCACCGTATATGTATGAAGATGATCCCCTGCGCCAGGAATTAGCGCAGCAGATAGATGTCCCATTCATACAGCGTCGTGCATCACTCTACGAAGAAGATGATCAAGATTTTTAACTAAGTAGTGGGGCTCGACATATATATATCGAGCCCTACTGAAATCCTCTTTGCTTAACGCAGCCTCCCCACTACAACCACCTTACAGGGGCTCTGTGAATTTGTACTAGAGCCTAGCCGCGCAGAGAGAAATGTGCTAGTATGGGACACAAATGTCTGCTCTATACTCAAGGAGGCTATATCATTGTTAACTAATCTAACAAACGCCATAACAGTATGGATTTACAGTCTCTATGGATATACCGGTCTGGCTGGCATCGTGTTTGCTATGGCCCTCGAAAGTTGTTGTATCCCGCTGCCGAGTGAAATAGTAATGCCAGTAGCTGGCATCATCGTCGGCAGTTACTATACATCGCACCCCTTGCATCTGCCTGGTACAAGCCCAACGTTTCCGCTCTGGCTCAATTTGGTGCTCGTAGCCCTGGCTGGAGCCCTCGGGTGTCTCATTGGCTCAATCGCTGCCTACTACATCGGGTACAAAGGTGGACGGCCGCTATTGCTCAAATACGGACGCTATGTGCTCATCTCCCAACACGATGCCGATAAAGCAGACCGCTTCTTCCAACGCTGGGGGAGCCCTACTGTCTTCTTCTCACGCCTGTTGCCTGTAGTACGCACGTATATCTCACTTCCAGCTGGTATAGCAGAAATGCCCTTTGCAAAATTTTGCGTCTACACCTTCCTTGGCTCGTTTCCCTGGTGTCTCCTCTTGGCCTATCTAGGTACCATCCTGGGAGCCAATCTTGAGAAACTCACTCCCTACTTCCGCAACTTCGAAATTGTCATACTCCTTGTTCTGGCCCTTCTCGTCGGCCTCTATATCTGGAGACATATTCGCAATGACCGTATTGCACGCGCCGCCCTTGCATCAAAGCTATCTGCTTCCATGCAATCAGCGCCTCAACCACCGCGGCAGGGTTTGATTCAGCAGGATCTTCAACAACCCTTGAATCAGCAGCCCCAACAACAGCCATATCCTCCACAGCAGGGATGGACCCAACAGGCACAATCTCAGCAACAACAGTTTCAGCCTCGACAGCCTCAATCACAGCAATCATGGCCGTCTTCCACGGGTGATAATGACCGTACTATTCGCCGTGACTGAGAGCCCGGGTTCCTGGGGGCTGGACATGCAGCCCCTGAGAACCATCGCAAAGGAGGTTATTTCCATGTCTTCACCCCCTGATCTTTCCAATGCCTCACCTCTCAACACACCTTTTTATGCCCGGTGGCTGAGGCGCTTCCTGTTTGCCTTGACGATCCTCGCCTGGATAGCCATCGGAGGAGTCATCCTCTATATCCTTGGACGTATCATTGACTCAATTATTTTACTTATCATCTCTTTGCTGATTGCCTATATCCTCTATCCCCTCGTAAAAATATTTCAACGTTTCATGCCGCGGCCACTAGCGATCCTCGTCGTTCTCCTCCTTTTACTCGTTTCGTTGGCCTTCATCATATTTTATGTGATGTTTACCGCTATCACACAGTTATCTCAACTCGTTGTGACCATAGATAAGTTCGTTGTAGCGATACAGGCTGGACGTTATCCAGACCTCATTAAGTTTATGAATAGCATAGGTATTACGGATACATTCCTAAAGTCATCAGCGCAACAATTGTTGGGCCAGGTGGGAAATGTCCTCTCTGGCGTTATTCCATTCGTAAGCAGCATTTTCGCTGTGTTCATCAATATAATTATCGTTGCCTCGTTTAGTATTTATCTTTTAGCTGATGGCCCGCGCGTGATATACTGGCTCAAACATAAAACGCCCCTCAAGCAACACGAGCGTATTGACTTTGTGTTATCTACCCTGGAACAAACGGTAGGCGGTTTCGTTCGGGGTCAACTGCTGCTGTCCGCGCTGATGAGTTTCCTTATCGGTGTTGGCGCATATTTCATTGGCATTCCCTTTGCCGTGCTCATTGCCGTGATCGTTTTTATCTTAGAATTCGTTCCAGTCGTCGGCGCCTATATTTCGGGGGCAATTGGCATTCTCTTTGCGCTTACTCAGGGGTGGCAGGTGGCACTCATTTACGCGATTTTCGTTACCATTATGCAGGGAGTGCTGGATGGCCAGATATTGGCTCCGCGTATCCTTGGTCGTTCCGTCGGCATACATCCTATCATCTCCATTTTTGCCTTGATCGCAATGGCGCAACTCTTCGGTCTCTTCGGCGCCCTGTTGGCTGTCCCGCTGGCGGCTTGCGTGCAAATCTACATCGTCGCCTTCTGGAAGGAATGGAAGGCGAGACATCCCGAAGAGTTTCCCCCGGAAGAAAAGGATCCGACTCCCGCCAAAGTTCCCGGGCATTCCACGGCAAAGACGTAGATTTGGTATGCATAGCAGACCATTCCTCTAGCATAAAGATAACTTCCTTGCTTCATAATATCACTGTAAAATCAGCAAGATTAGGGATGAGCTAATCAAAGAGTTTGCTCAACAGCCCTGGGCTAAGTACTTTTACGGTTGACAACAACGTCGAGAAGCATGACAATGGGCCGGAATGAAATCTTCTTTGTGCCTGACAAAGAGAAGATCAATCTCGGTGCTCTAGGTAGTGGAGCAATATAAGAAGGAAACTGAACAGTAGGTAAATCATATGACGTGGCGAAAACGTTTAGTTGTATTGCGTAATCGTTTATATCTCTATCCCGTACCCGAACCCCTGCCTCGCACTCGCTTCTTCTGGGTGGCGACCAGTCTGGTCGCGCTGGTCGCAGTCACCTTTTCCGTATATTTTATTCTTCTGCATCTTGGGCGACAGGATGCCTATCTCACGCCCGCTGAAGACCTGGGCACGATGGACCAGGCCGTCTGGAGTCTGACACACGGGCAACTCTTTCATCAGACGGTATGCAATATCGTCAGCGATACCAACTGTACGAGTGTGAATGGTGTTTCGCGCTTTGCCATCCATTTTGAACCGGTTCTTTTCCTGGTTTCGCTGTTTTATCTGATCGTTTCCAGCCCTAAAACATTGCTTGTCTTGCAAACCCTGGTTGTAGCGGCCGGCGCATTTCCCGCCTTCTGGCTGGCACGTCTGCGACTGCGTAACGAACTCGCGGCCGTAGGGATCGCCGTCTTGTATTTGCTCTATCCCGCGTTGCAGCAAGCGGAAATCTTCGATTTTCACGCTGTTACGTTGACCTGTGCCCTGCTGCTCTTTACCCTGTATTTTATGTATACGCGCCGCACTGTGTGGCTCTTCGTTTTTGCTATTCTCTCGATGGCCTGTAAGGAAGAGATGCCGGCCGTCATTGCTATGTTTGGCCTCTGGTCAATCGTTTTTCAGCAGCGCTGGCGCACCGGCCTGGGGTTAGTAGCGCTGAGTATGGCCTGGGTGAGCATGACGCTGCTGGTCTATCACTTTGCCAGCCCTACCGGGCATCCATTGCTGGCTTCGCGTTATAGCTACCTCGGCAACAGTCCATCACAGATTCTCTTTTACTTCCTGCAACATCCACGAGCAGTGATCGACCAGCATCTATTAGAGCCGACACACCGCCAGTACCTTCGCATACTGCTGGCTCCGGCAGGATATCTACCTGTGTTGGCTCCCTGGATACTTGTTATGGCGTTTCCTTCAATCGCCTTAAATCTGTTGAGTTCATTCCGCAATCAGTACCTCGGTGTGTTCCAGTACAGCGCTGAGATTGTGCCGGTGCTGATCTTTGCCACGATTGAGGCCATTGTGTTGATTACCTGGGTTGTACAGTGGTTAGTAAAGCAATTGCGCGCACCACAGGAACAACAAACTCGGGACCAGGAAGCACCTCCGGCAGAGCAAATGAAACCTGCCGTGTTTGTTCGTCCTGGTCTTCGCTGGCTACAACCCGCGGTATTGCTTGTACTTGTAGGCTTTACGCTGTTCACAGCTGTGCGTGATGACTTCACATATGGCGCGCTTCCATTTTCAAGAGCATTCGCCTGGCCGCAAGTGACTCAGCATGATCGGATCGCGCAACAATTTGTGGCAATGATCCCTCCTTCGGCCTCTGTCTCTGCGCAATCGAGCCTGGTGCCGCACGTAAGCGAACGTAGTCATGTATATTTGTTTCCCTATGCCGATGACACGGCTGATGATATCTTCCTGGATATCACTAGCTTTACCTACCCGTTCGCAGCGTCCGCGTATACAAACGAGGTGAAGAAGGTATTGCAAGGGGGTCGATATGGTGTGGAAGCAGCAGAGGATGGCCTTCTCTTGCTTAAACGTGGTCTTCCACCTCCTGGAATTTCAACCTATTCCCCAGTACAATCCGGCCCTGACGCTGTGCCGGAACTCTCCGCTGCGTTTTGTTCGTTCACACGCGTAGCGCCGCAGGAGGTGCACCATGCGCTCGATGTTGATTTTACCCCGGAGGATAGCCCGGGCAGCAGTATCAGCCTGGTTGGATACAGCGTAGCTCCGCCTCAGTCCTTTCAAGTTATAACGCCTCTGATGCAGGTCACTGCCTATTGGAGAGTCAATACGGCGAATATGCCCCCGTTGAGAGTCTTGACAGCGTTGCTGGATAAGCATGGAAAAGAGGAATTTTCGAGTATCGATTTTCCTGCGCTTTCCTGGTGTCCGGTCAGTTCTTGGAAACCCGGAACGATTGTGCGCACAGTGGGCAGTGCAGTGTACGTTGGCAATGTTCCCCATGGCATCGCCCGGGTCACCCTTGCCCTTTTGCCCTATAACGTTCCCTTCGGGACAAAGGAGACTCTTACACATCGTGTTCCGTTACATATTGTAAGAGCACCAGTGAATGTTGCCGCTACTCTGGGGACAAATGCGGTCCAGGTAGAGGCGATTACCATCTAGACGTGCCGTTTCACTGTTGAGATGTGCTTATGCTCATATGGATGCTGGTTTTGCTGCCGTAAACAGCAAAACCAGCATCCATAATATGGAACCTTTTACTTCTGCTTTACGTGTCTCTAAACAGAAGACAGGCGTGAGAGAACAAAGGCTTTCTCAGTTATCATGTGGTTTATGTTATGAAGAGTGAACTATCGTAGTGAAACTGTCGAGAAGGATGTTTACGAAGAGCGCTAATCACAGAGTGAACATCAATCTTCGCGGGCATAACGAACATAGACAATAAAAAAAGGAGTGTTTCCCATGACATTAGCAACTATGGTATTAGCAGATCTTACTCTTGAAGGTCTGATCTGGTGGATTATCGTTGGCTTGATAGCTGGCTTCCTCGCTAGCGTGGTGATGCGTGGCGGAGGCTATGGCATCGTTGGGGATATCATCGCTGGAATTATTGGAGCCTTCATCGGTGGCTGGCTGTTTGGCGTGCTTGGCATACATATAGGAGGTGGACTGTTGGGGAGTATCATCGTAGCCTTTATAGGCGCGTGTATACTAATTGCCCTCCTACGTGCCATTGGGCGGAGCTCATATCGCAGGTGACGATGAAAAGCATCGTGGAGAACTGGTAAAGAAAACGCCTTCTGTTCTTTTGCGAGTACATCACGTCAGGGCAACTATCACAGTTGCCCTTTTTTCGTTCACAAACATCCCCTGACCTTAACCAGATATGCTGTAAGCACCAATCTCGAAAATAGATAGTAAGTGCATGTATTTCATAATAAACTTGGGAAGGCTCTTCCAACTGCACTGTTGGCCAGTCGCGTCTATGACGACAATATCCTGTTAGCCCACCATTTCAGTCAAGCAGTGCTATAATCACACTATGGATAAAGAATTGCAAGGCATCCCAGCTCGATCAAACAGGAGGTGTGAGAATGAAAGCCCTATTCTCGGATGTACATTGGGGTCGAGTCTTGCTGACTGGCGTTCTGCTCGTCATCCTGGACGTCATCCTCAATACGGTTTTGCTTTTGCTCGCCACCCATATATGGAGTCAACGGGATCAAGCTCAAATTGCCATTCAGGTCTCTTCTTGGAGCAGCTACATCCTGGTCATACTGTTGACAGTTGGTGGTGCTGCATGGGTTGCACGCAAGGTAGAAAGAGAGGCTCCTCTGCATGGCTTCCTCGTAGGCCTGGTCGTTGCTCTCATCCTCCTCATCATAAGCGTAGGCTTTGGGAGTCCTCTTCTGATGGCACTATTGACCTTTGACCTGAATCTTGCAGCTGGCTGGCTAGGTGGCGTCTTGGGCAGCCGGGGGCGGAAGAAGCCATAGCGCGGTAGCCTGTTGATGTGAAAGAGAAAAACTACGCCCAGCTGATTCTTCCATTGCAAACGTGAGCAGAATGGAAGCCATACATCTTGATGCAGATTC
Source organism: Ktedonobacter sp. 13_1_20CM_4_53_11 (assembly GCA_001919995.1). Next base: position 788 of record MNIY01000130.1, on the reverse strand, counting down.
ATAAATAATCCACTAGTAGGTGCCGGATTGTTGTTGCGCCAGAACTACCGCATTATCACATTTACAGTTGCATTGAAACTCTGCGCTAGAATACAAGCGTAACTTGTACAAGGTAGGAGAAGTTAAGCTGGTCATAATATCTGCAAAGGAGGGGGTGCCCTCACCGGAGCATGTATGGATAGAACACCAGGATGGAACCAGGCAACATATCAAATACCGGTCGAAAACAATATCACGCTTGAAGGCAATTTGAGTCTACCGGAGAATCCTCGCGGCGTGGTGCTGTTTGCACATGGCAGCGGAAGCAGTCGTCACAGTCCTCGCAATCAATTTGTTGCCCAGGTATTGCACGAAACTGGCTTTGCGACTCTGCTCATCGACTTGCTCACCATGCAAGAAGAAGAGCAGGATCGCTATACCGGTCGCTTCCGCTTTGATATTGATCTACTCAGTCGGCGTGTTGTTGGTGCTACGGACTGGCTCACTGCCAACCCAACTACGGCCAATCTCAGCATCGGGTACTTCGGCGCGAGCACGGGCGCGGCAGCCGCTCTGGTTGCTGCTGCCGAGCGCCCTGTGGCCGTTGGTGCAGTGGTTTCACGCGGTGGTCGGCCTGATCTTGCCAGTTCATACCTTCCTGCTGTTCAGGCCCCTACACTCTTGCTCGTTGGCTCAAAAGATACGCAGGTCATTGAATTGAACCGTCGGGCGTTCTCGTTGCTGCGTTGCGAAAAGCAGCTCGAGATCATTCCTGGAGCATCACACCTTTTTGAAGAACCTGGCACCTT
>MNIY01000177.1 GCA_001919995.1 Ktedonobacter sp. 13_1_20CM_4_53_11 | reverse complement strand
GTAGCGATTGACAATGGTACAGGTGCCCAGTGGCCCGTTGCGAACTGGGGCAATGCCTGGCATTACTCGTGGTCAGACATACAGTTCAAAATAGGTCCAATTGTGATACTGGCGCTGTCATTGGTAGCTTATCTCGCACGTATCACGCGCACGAGTATGCTCGAAGTCTTACGCCAGGATTATGTGCGTACCGCACGAGCAAAAGGGATGCGCGAACGCATCGTCATCTACCGCCACGCGCTGCGCAACGCGCTTATTCCCGTGGTCACCATCCTCGGCCTCTCGCTCGGCCTTATTGTGACGGGGACATTCTTCCTCGAAGAGTTCTTCAACATTCCAGGTATCGGAGAGACGACACTGCAAGCGACGCAGTACCGCGACTATCCAGTCATCCAGGCCACGGCGGTCTTGCTGGCGGTAGCAGTGGTCATCGGCAACTTGATATCGGATATTTTGTACACACTTGTGGACCCGCGCATTAAGGCATCATAGGAGGCAAGTCCATGGATACGAAGGATAAGAACCAAGAGATTACCGGCCACGAATACATGCCTCCTGATTCCGTAGTAAGTCCGTTGCAATTAGACCCAGATTTAACGGTGCTGGCAGAAAATGACCTTGCTACCGCGCTCAGCGAGAACGAACTGAAGGAACTGGCGGAAAAAAAGGAAAAACCCGCAACGCCCCTACAAGATTCACTACGGCGGCTGAGACGAGATAAACGCGCTATGGCGAGTATAGGTGTAATTGGCTTCCTCGTGCTGCTCGCCATCTTTGGACCATTCATCTACCAGCATATTGGTGGTCCTTATGACAGTGCATTGAACGGAACGATAAGTCCGCAGGTCTACCACAGCTACTACCACCAGGAACTTGACCGGCAGGATGAAGGGCCATCAGCACAGTACTGGTTGGGAACAGATGACCTCGGCCGTGATCTGCTTGCGCGCCTGATGCAGGGACTCCTTATTTCGATCAGTATTGCCGTGCTAGTAGAGGTAGTGGATATCACTCTAGGTATCCTCATAGGGGTGCTGGCTGGGTTTCATGGCGGGTGGATCGACCAGGTGCTAGCACGCTTTACTGACATCATTTTTGCCTTTCCTGGATTGCTCTTCATCATTTTAGTCGCCGGAATCTTTGGTGCGTGGGCCGATACGCATTTGAGCGGTATCCCGATTATTGGCGCAAATGGAAATGCACGCCTGCTCCTGGTCTCGTTGGCGCTAGCCTTCGTGGCATGGCCATTGATGGCGCGCTATGTACGTGGTCAAACGCTCCAGCTCAAGGAGCAGCAGTTTATTGAGGCAGCGCGTACAGCGGGCACCAGCGATACGCGAATTATTCTGCGCCACATTGTTCCCAACCTGTTCAGTATCGTCGTTGTCGCAGCAACACTGAATATGGTGAATACAATCGTCGCGGAGGCCGGCATCAGCCTGCTCGGCCTTGGTGTGCAAACACCAGGCTCCAGTATTGGTCTAATGATTTCCCAGGCCCAAAACCTCGTATCCAGTCACCCGTGGGAAATCCTGCTACCAGCTGGAGTGCTTGCAATAATTGTCCTGTGCTTTTCCTTCTTCGGTGATGGCCTGCGCGATGCCTTTGACCCTCGATCAAAAGATTAGTGAGTGGAGATAAAAAATGGCAGAGAATCTGCTGGAAGTAAATAATTTAAAAACCTACTTTTTCACACGCTCAGGGGTTGTCAAAGCGGTCGATGATGTTTCATTTGTGATCAAGCCAAGTCAAACGTTAGGGATTGTAGGGGAAAGCGGCTGCGGCAAAAGCGTTACGGCCCTCTCGATAATGCGCCTGATAGCCACCCCTCCTGGCAAAATCGTAGGGGGTGAGATCAACTTCAACGGTGAGAATATCCTGGAAAAGAATTTAGACGAACTCACGGACCTGCGCGGCAGCCAAATTTCGATGATATTCCAGGACCCAATGACTTCACTCAACCCGGTGTTTACTGTAGGTTATCAGATTGCAGAGACGGTCAAACGCCACCACAAGGACATGAGCAATGACCAGGCCTGGAAACGCAGCGTTGAGATGCTCGACCTTGTACGTATTCCAGACGCAAAGAAACGGGCAAAGAGTTATCCACACGAGTTTAGTGGTGGCATGCGGCAGCGCGTGATGATTGCTATCGCACTGGCGTGCAACCCGAAATTACTCGTCGCGGATGAACCGACAACGGCGCTCGATGTGACTATTCAGGCCCAGGTGCTTGAACTGATGAGTGGCCTTTCGAAAGAGTTTGGCACCGCTGTCATGCTGATAACCCATGATCTCGGAGTGGTTGCTGGGACATGCCAGCATGTCAACGTCATGTACGCGGGACACCTGGTAGAGTCTGCTCCAGTCAAGCAAATTTTTGCGACGCCTGCACACCCATACACCGTAGGACTTTTGCGATCCATTCCTCGCATGGATGAGAAACATGGCAGCAGTCTGACCCCGATTGGGGGACAGCCGCCCGATTTATCCAGGGAGATCATTGGTTGTCCTTATGCACCACGCTGCCCTAAGGTACAGAATCGCTGCCGGCAGGAACGCCCGGAGTTGAAGCCAGTAGGTCGCGGAGAGCAGGTAGCGGCCTGTTTCTATCCAGATTAAGCCAGGGAAAAGGTTTTTTTATGGCACAAGAGATAACAACGCCAGCAACGACCGGGACAACCCTGGTCGATGTCAAGGGCTTAAAGGTTCATTTCCCTATTAAAGGGGGCATTTTTAATCGCACCGTTGCTAACGTGAAAGCGGTGGACGGTGTCGACATGTTTATCCAGCGCGGCGAGACGCTTGGCCTGGTAGGCGAAAGTGGATGTGGTAAGTCAACCACAGGACGCGCGATTTTGCAATTGGTCAAACCGACGGAAGGCAGCGTTGTTTTCGAAGGCGATGAGCTCACAAAACTCTCCCCCGGCGCGCTACGGCAGAAGCGCGCCAGGATGCAGATGGTGTTCCAGGATCCCTTTGGCTCGCTTGACCCGCGCTTTTCGGTTGGAGAGCTTGTCGCGGAGCCTCTGAAAAATTTCAATCGTGGTAATGCGAAGGAAATTGAGGAACAGGTGGCCGATCTGTTGCGAGTGGTGGGATTGAATCCATTCTTCATGAATCGCTTCGCGCACGAGTTCAGCGGTGGCCAGCGACAACGTATCGGAATTGCTCGCGCACTGGCTCTACGTCCCTCGTTAGTGGTGGCTGACGAGCCCGTGTCTGCACTCGATGTATCGATCCAGGCACAGGTGCTCAACCTGTTACAAGACCTGCAAGGCAAATTTGGCCTGACCTACCTGTTCGTGGCACACAACCTTTCAGTGGTGAAGCATATCAGCGACCGGGTAGCCGTGATGTACCTGGGGCGCGTCGTCGAGTTGTCAAAAAGCGTAGAGATGTATCAGATGCCTTTGCATCCTTACACACAGGCATTACTTTCGGCCATTCCTGTTCCTGATCCCGAAATAGAGTCAAAGCGTAAGCGTATCATTCTTGAAGGTGATGTGCCAAGCCCCGTGAATCCACCTAGCGGATGCAATTTCCATCCACGCTGCTGGAAAGCCCAGGCGGTCTGCCGCGAGGTTATTCCGCCGTTAGAGGAGAAACAGTACAATCATTACGCGGCCTGCCATTTCCCCGGATAGTAGATAGACTAGCTGGATTCCTGGACTCTGTACTTTTTAAGAATCCCCAGTAGTTATGTCTTGTCGGGAAGTTCAAGACGCTTTATGCGCGAGAGCAAGCGAATGCGTGCTACCAGGTGGCGAGCATCGAATGGTTTTACGACATAATCATCAGCTCCCGCCTCAAATCCAGCTACTTTATCTTGAATTGTGGTGAGGGAAGTAAGCAGCATGATCGGCAGATGACGATGAGAGGGAGTGCTGCGAATAGAACGACAGAGATCTAAGCCATTCTCCTGACCAAGTAATATCTCGCATATCAGTACATCAGGAAGGTTTGTTTCAAGGCAGTCCATTGCTTCTGCTTGCGACGAAGCGCATCGCACAGCAAACCCATTCCCTAACGCCTGCTTTATTCTATCGCGTCCAATTGGATCACTATCCACTAAGAGAATGTGTAATCTGCGTAAAGGCTGTGGATCACGCACTATTCAGTGAATACTCTGCGCTGCAACCTCTACAACGGGACATGAAGGATTGCAGCACTCTAAACTAAAGCCATTCGTTATCGTGAAGCATAGTCCTGCAATAATGGCTGTATACAACACTATGCTTATTCCCGGTCGGTCTGTGTCTGGACCAGGTAATCCATACGACGCTGGCGTTCGGTTGGCGTCAATCGTAGGACACGTTCTATAGCTGCATTCAGTGCAGCTGGTTTAAAAGGTTTAGTGAGATACTCATCGACACCTGAAAGCATTCCTGTCATTTGATCTTCATTTCGTGTCATGGCACTCAGGATAATCAAAGGGATATCAGAGGTACGAGCATCACCACGCAGACAGCGCACCAGCTGGTAACCATCCATACGAGGCATTTTTACATCAATGATCACGAAGTCTGGATGTTCAATAAGGATACGTTCTAAACCTTGTACACCATCGTAGGCAACGACAACATCATATGTACCTTGCAGGTTTACAGCGTATTTTATTAATTCTACGATAGTCGGGTTGTCGTCGATAACCAATACTTTCTTCATTGCATTCCCATCACCTTTAACGTCCTTATACAATGTACTGGTTACTTGTCTCAAAAAGAATGATTTCACCTCTTGCATTGTAACACAGTTATGTGCTGCTGCCAACCGATGATTATCCGGGGGCTTTCTCACTTGTGGATGGTAGTTTTTATGCTACAATACGTTGTACGCGTATATCTACTAGATCAGGAGAAGAGAGAATGGTGGCTATTGATCGCTACTCGCGGCAAACGCTCTTTGGGCCGATAGGGAAAGAGGGGCAAGAACGATTGCGTTCCTCAGCAGTTACAATTATTGGCTGTGGTGCGCTAGGGACTGTGCTGGCTAACAATCTTTGCCGCGCGGGTATTGGTCGAATAGTAATTGCTGACCGTGATTATATTGAACTCAATAACCTGCAACGACAAATTCTTTTCGATGAGGAAGATATCGCGCTGGGTCTCCCCAAAGCGATTGCAGCAGCGAAGAAACTGCGCCGTACCAATAGCGATACAACGATCGAGCCACTGGTTGAAGATATCAATGCAGATGGGATTGAGGCATTAGTACGCGATACGGACCTGGTTCTTGATGCAACAGATAACTTTGAGACTCGTTACCTCCTCAATGACGTATGTATCAAACACAAGCGCCCCTGGATCTATAGCGGTGTGATTGCGTCCTACGGCGTAACAATGAATATTGTTCCCGGTGATACAGCCTGCCTTCGCTGTGTCTTCCCGGAGATGCCGCTCCCAGGAACTACGCCAACCTGTGATACAGCGGGGGTTTTGAACGGGATAGTAGGGGCGATTTCGGGCGTAGCTTCCACCGAGGCGATCAAGATTCTACTGAAAAGCGAGAAGATGAGCCGGTCGATGTTCTGGATGGATGTTTGGGAAAATACGAGTGAACGGATCGAGTTGCCACGCCAGGAGAATTGCCCGGCCTGCGGACAATATCATTTTGAGTTTCTCGATGAGCTGAGTGGGAGCAGCAGTACGAGCCTCTGCGGGCGTGACGCGGTGCAAGTCCGAAACGGAAAACGGGGAATTACGCTCAGTCTAGCAGAATTGGCTGAACGGTTGCGGCCAGTTGGAGAGGTACGTTATAATGATTTCCTACTCCGCTTCAATGTGGATTCTTATGAACTAACTGTTTTTCCTGATGCTCGTGCGATCATCAAGGGGACCGATGATGAGCAGATCGCCCGTTCTATTTACGCGCGATATATCGGGAACTGAGGAAATATTATGAATGAACATATTCTGGTCTGTGTGGCGTGGCCCTATGCAAAAAGCTCTACGCATGTCGGGCAGATCGTAGGAGCATACTTGCCAGCAGACACTTTCGCTCGCTACCATCGATTGGCAGGGAACAAGGTTTTGATGGTTTCAGGTAGTGACGAACATGGCACGCCAATTCTGGTGGATGCTGAGCGAGAGGGCATCAGTCCACGCGAGTTCGTAGCGCGCTATCACCGTCAGATTTGCGAAATTTGGGACAGGTTGGGTATATCCTGGGATTTATATACTGAGACAGGAACGGAAAATCACTATCGCATTACGCAAGATTTCTTTCTTACGCTGTATGACAAAGGGTACATCTTCAAAGACACTATGCAGTCTCCCTACTGCCCAACGGATGCTCGTTTCCTACCAGATCGTTATATTGAGGGAACGTGTCCAAACTGCGGTTATCCAGCCGCTCGCGGTGATCAGTGTGATAATTGCGGCCATACACTTGACCCGATAGATCTGATCAACCCGCGCTGTCGCCTCTGCGGCAGTAAGGACAGAGCATTGGAGATTCTGCCAACAGATCACTTTTTCCTGGATTTACCCAAGTTGCAAGAGCCCCTACTGGCATGGTTGTTGGAGGGCAAGGAGCACTGGCGGCCCAATACACTCGATTTTGCGATGAATTGGCTCAAAGAAGGCCTGCGACCGCGCGCAATTACGCGAGATCTGGACTGGGGCGTGCCGATACCACTTGATGGGTACGAGGGAAAGCGCATCTATGTCTGGTTCGACGCGGTGATTGGCTACTTTTCGGCTTCGGTCGAATGGGCGGCGCGTCAGGGAACGCCTGAAGCATGGAAAACCTGGTGGGTTCCCGGTCAGTGCGATCCGCCGGTCAAGTCGTACTACTTTATTGGTAAGGACAATATCCCGTTCCATACAATTGTCTGGCCGGCGATACTGATGGGATATGGCAACCGAAACCTGCCGTATGATGTGCCCGCAAACGAATTTATGACCATGAGTGGCGCTAAGGCCTCCAGCAGTCGAGGTAATGTTATCTGGACGCGCGACGTCTTAGACCAGTATAATGCGGACACGCTCCGCTACTATCTCTCGGCCACAGCACCCGAGGGACGCGATACTGACTTCACGTTTGATGAGCTGATTCGGCGCAACAACGATGAACTCGTGGCCAACTATGGAAATGCTGTCCACCGCACTCTTACCTTCCTGCAGAGCAAGTTTGGAGGAGTTGTACCCTACCCCCAAACACTGCGAGAAGCAGACCGGGAGATATTAGCGGAGGTAGACGGTGGTTTCTCTGTGGTGGGACACAATATTGCCAATTGTCACTTCAAGGATGGCTTGAACGCGGCAATGGCGGTGACGCGAGCTGCGAACCGCTACCTGGATGAGCAGGCCCCGTGGAAACAGATCAAAGTTGATCGCGATGCTGCGGGGACAACGCTTTATGTGATGCTGCAAGTCATCAGCGGCTTACGAGTGATGTTCAGCCCATACCTGCCTTTCTCTTCACAGAAGCTGCACCATTTGCTGGGCTTTGAGGGCGATGTAAGCGCTGGCAGCTGGAGGTCTTCTGAAGTACCCGCAGGTACGACGCTGCCAGTTCCTTCACCACTCTTCCCCAAACTGGAAGAGTTGGCCAGCGTGTAGTCGAAAGGGTAAGATAGTGACACGATGAACTATCTTACCTTTGAGGCAAAAATTTCCATTTCAGGGAGTTGAACGGAGCCTCTTACCCATAAAAATGGCTATTTCATGTTCAACAGGGCCAGGAGGATAGTAGTGCTGGTTGATGCTCCAGACTTCCAAACCATTGCGTAAGTAAAATTGAATGGCAGGGTAATTCACATTCTGCGTCTCCAGCAGGATAGCCCAGCAGCCATGATTACGCGCCCAGTCCGACGCGCAGTTCAGAAGTAATGAGCCGATGCCGTAGCGACGAAATTGGCGTCCAACGATGATATTCTCGATACGGGTCAGTGAGCGCCATTCCTCTACGTTGAGTAATATTACCCCTGCCAACCGTTCGTTAGCGAGGGCTACATATCCGCCATCAACATTGCACAGCCTGGCTTCGACGTCAGCCGGCGTTCCTTCAAACTCACGATAGCTTTTATAGAGAGGTGGATCAACAGGTGTCTCCACCAATTCGAAAGAGAGTGTCTGTTTTGCCAGGGAGAGAGAACCGGTACCTGTAGTTGGCGTTAATCGCCCCCGTACATTAAGGGTATAGATCCGATCAGTTTCAAAGCTGTAGTCGAGTTCGTGCAATGCTTGCGCATCTTCTAGAAGCACAGCCCGTACATCAATGTGGGGAGATTCTGCGTCCATACCTTTACCATGATCTGACCCCATGGGGCCACCAGGTTGATCCTCCTTACGAGAGGGGAAATTGAAACCCTACCGCTTCTGAACCCAGGCAGGCCGCGCCAACGACGCCAGAAAAGTCGCCAAGCCTGGCTTTGATAATTTTTGTTTGTAGCGCAGGTGCAGATAAAGCTGTATTACGAGCGCGGTAGACGGCCCGTTCAAATAACAGGTCGATCGCCTCGATAACACCTCCGCCAAGAATAATAGCCTGGGGATTATAAAAGTTCATGACGGAACCTAGCCCATAACCGAGGTAATCAGCAGCCTCAGTGACGATCTCTATGACAAGGCTATCGCCTTGAGCGATGGCGTTAGCGAGTAATCCTGAACGAATGATCGTTTCACCTTCTCTCAGTTGGAGCGCTGCATCAGTAGCCAGTATCGAGGAACGCCCATGATGAATTTCTGCCATAATTGCTTTGGTAATAGCGGTACGTGAAGCGTAGGCCTCGAGGCAACCCCGGGCACCACAGCCGCAGATACGACCACCCGCCTGGATGACAATATGGCCGACCTCGCCAGCTGTACCGGTCAGCCCTGGATACAGACGTCCATTCTGCACGATGCCGGAACCTATGCCGGTACCAACAAAGAGACAGACGAAGTTGTTGAAACCTTGTCCTGACCCGTAGATATGTTCTCCCAGCGCTGCTACCTCAACGTCGTTGCCAACGCGAACAGGTTTGCCGAATTGTCTGCCGAGAATGTCGGCCAGTTGCATATTTTTGACGCCCAGGTTTGGAGCATCGACGACTACGCCGGCTTTGCGGTCAATCTGCCCTGCCGCACCAACGCCGACAGTGATGATGGACGCATCCTGAGGAAGGTTTGCAGCACTGAGGGCCGCTTGCGTCAGTTCAATAGTACGTTTTGCTACGAAATCCTGTCCCTTCTCAGCACGAGTACGTTTACGGGCTGAAGCAATGATTTCCCCAGTTGTTATGTCAACAACAGCGGCGAGGATCTTCGTACCCCCAAGGTCAATACCAATAGCATAGGTTTTTTGTTTCGGCATACTTCTACTCACTTCGTTATGTTACTATTCACTTTTCCGAAAAGGTAAGCTCAGACCAGGTTGGACATCGAGATCAAGACCACTCTGCTCTCCCTGACAGAGATGAAAGTAAGCGGCGCTGGCGATCATGGCGGCATTATCAGTACAGAACTCGACCGGTGGATAACTAAGGCGTATTCTGAGCGGGAGAAGTTCCTGCTCAAGCCTTGCACGAAGACTGAGGTTAGCAGCGACTCCACCAGCTAAGACGACCTGCTTCACATGATATTCCTGTGCAGCAAGGCGCGTTTTGACCGCCAGCACATCGACAACAGCTTCTTGAAAACTGGCGGCTAACAGAGCTACATTAGTGGACCCTTTCTGCGCTGCTTGCATACCTATATGAGTGTACTGACTACGCTGTCTGTTTACAGTGCCCGAGTTCTTTCCAGCTTCATAAGTCTTAGGAGGAGACTGGTTAGCAGTTGCGCCTTCAGCAAGGTGAAGCATAGCGGTTTTCAGGCCACTAAAGCTAAAATCATAGGTGCCGCGGAGCCAAGCGCGCGGGAGTCGATAGGCAGAACGAGCTAGCTCAACGGGCTTCTTTTGCTGCAATAATTCCTCTTCGGCGCGCAGGGCAGCCTTCTCAATAGATGGACCACCGGGATACTCAAGCCCCAGGACGCGCGCTACCTTGTCAAAGGCCTCTCCTGCAGCATCATCGCGTGTCCGCCCAAGCAATTCGTACTGTCCATGACCCTTAACGAGCACGAGTTCGCTGTGCGCTCCAGAAACGACGAGGCAAATTAAAGGGAACATGGGGTCACCTTCATTGAAATCCCAGGGGGCGCCAGCTGAATCTTTTTCGGGCGGGAGTGTGCCTTTACGCAGCCAATTGGCGTAGATATGTGCTTCAAGGTGATTCACGCCAACAAAGGGCAGGTTTTTTGCCAGTGCAAGAGCCTTTCCCACGGTTAAACCTACCAGTAACGATCCGGCGAGTCCTGGACCAAAAGTTGCTCCAACGGCGTCAATTTCCTCCCACGAGCAGGCAGCATTATCCAGCGCTGTTTCAATGACAGGGATAATGGATGAGAGTTGCTGACGCGAGGCAACCTCAGGTACAACCCCGCCATACCGATTATGAATCTCGATCTGGGAGGCTACGACGTTTGAGAGCAAGTAGCGGCCGTCTTTGACAATGGCCGCTCCCGTTTCATCACACGAACTTTCGATTCCAAGTACAAGCATAGTATGGTTCCATGTTGCCTGTTAAGAGATAAGGTTCAAAACAGGCGTTATTGTGCTTCAAGCTTCCTCATCAACTTCGCCTTCATATCCTGAAAGCGCAGTTTATAACTTGTTGAGTTAATTTCGTCGGTCCACATAATCAAGGCATCTTCCTGGTTGTCACTATAATAGCGATGGCGCAGTCCTGCCTCACGAAAGCCATATTTGCGGTAGAGATTTTGCGCGCTATAGTTTGAGACGCGCACTTCCAATGTCACCCACTTAGCACCAATGGAATAGGCTATATCGATAAGGCTTACCAGCATAAATTCGCCTAACCCCAAACGGCGATAGTCTGGATGCATAGCAATGGTAGTGATGTGGGCTTCATCCACCATCAGCCATAAACCTGAGAAGCCGATGATTGAGGCCAGGTCCGGGGTTGGAACAGTGGCGGAGGGACGACCGGGCAAGAGCGATAGCGGGAACATGCGACGAGGTTTTTCAACTTCCTGGGCCGGTACTGTTGCACGCTCTTCAACAATCTTTCTATCGCGCAGCACAATATAATGCGCCCATCGATTATCCTGCAACTCCTTACGATAAGCACTGGGAGGCCAGGTTGAAGGATAGGCTAAGCGCTCGATTTCGATGACGCGAGGCACGTCTGACATCGTCATACGCTCAATGACGTAACGCACCCTCTTCCCTTTCTGTCTCACTTGGTCCTGTCGGACTGTGACCTGGCGGTCTTTTTGATATTCCGCCAAGTAGCGGTTGTTTACGTGTACTGGTTGTAATCGAAGGACGCCGTAGATACAGCGGTTCGAGTCGCATTGGGTTATCTTCTTTGCCATCATGTAGACGTTGCAGAGCCAGCATCGCCAGCACTGAAGCCTTCCTGGTTGACTGAAGGCTGTTGACGAAGGCACACTCTTCTTGCATCTGCGCAAACAATGCCTGGCGGGACGCAGGGCTTATTTCACCGCAATAGAGAAACACTGGTAATTCCCGCTTGCCAGGTACACCAAACCAGGTACCGGCCTGTTCCTGGAGATAGCTGGCTAGCTGTTGTGGCGACAACAGGAGATAATCACTGAGCTGGTACATAGAATAGACGATGTCGCCGTTACTGTTACTGGTCTTATCAAATGTATAACAAGCGGCATAAAGTTCAGAACGTCCTGCTTCGATAATTGAACAGATTGGGCCGTGCCAATGTTGTTGTTGAGCGGCAATGATATCCAGGGTACTGACGCCTACGATGGGTTTTTGCAAGGAAAAAGCCAGGGCTTTGGCGGCTGATACTGCTACACGCACGCCATTAAACGAGCCAGGACCAGTAGCAACTGCCACAACATCAATTTCTTGCATGGTTTTATTACATTCAACAACGATGCGCCGAATGCGATCCAATAACTCTACACTATGGTTATTTCCCACGTGCCAGGTATATTCGCCAAGCAGTTCATCCTCCGTGCAGATGGCAAGGCTAGCCTGGCGAGTTGAGGTGTCAAGTGCTAGTAGTAGCATATGTATTTTTCTGGAATTGCTGCAACAGTTC